>NZ_CCBH010000153.1:0-103968 GCF_001368935.1 Novosphingobium sp. KN65.2 | reverse complement strand
CAAGCCGCGCAGGTCAAGCGAGGAGAAGGCAGCATGAGCGACCACGGATGGAAGCACGACGACCTCGCCGCCGATCTTGCGCAGCATTTGCTTTCGGACAAGCGCATGGTCTGGACCGACATGCAACTCGGGCCGAGCGGATCGGCGCGGCCGGACGTCTACACTCTCGAACGGTCCTACAGCCGGCCGCTTCCGACCGCCTACGAGTGCAAGATCAGCCGGTCTGACCTGCGTTCCGATACCACGTCGGGCAAGTGGCAGAAGTACCTGCAATTCGCGGGTGCCGTCATCTTTGCCGTCCCCGAAGGCCTCTGCACACCAGCCGATATCCCGACCGGCTGCGGCCTGATCGTGCGGAAGGACAAGGTGTGGCGGAACGTTCGGAAGGCAACGCGCCAGCCGGTCACGCTCCCGATGGATGCCTGCATGAAGCTGCTGATCGATGGCGTGTCTCGCTCTGTGCAGCGGACAATACCGCAGCCGCGTGAGATCAAGTTGTGGACCGAGCACGAAGCCGTTCGGAAGAAGTTCGGATCCGCCGTGGCGAAGGCTGCTCGCGACCTCACTGCCGCGCAGACCGAAGCGACCAATTACGCGGAACAGCGGGCGGAGATGTGGCGTCGCATCGATATCGAGACATCGGCGAGGAGGCAGTCCCTCATCGACCAAGCCAAGCGCGACGCTGGCGAGTACGAGCAGGCCAAGCGCGACCTTATGGAGTGGCTCGGACTTGAAGAGCCCGCGAGCGTCTATGCCATCCGCCGTCGCATCGCCGAATTGCAGGCCGAATGCCGGGCTGACGCGCGTGTCGAGAAGGTCGAGAGTGCGCTGTCGAATGCGCTGCGTTCCGCCCAGCAGGCAGCGCGGACGCTTGAAGCCATCGCGCAGGAGAAGGCAGCATGACCCGCTGGCCCGCCATGATGAAGCGCAAAACGGCCGCAGAATACTGTGATATGACCGAGGCCGCGTTCGAGCGCGAGATCATCGCCGGTCGTCTGCCTGCCGGAATCATGTTCGGCGGGCGTGAGCATTGGCGTAAAAGTGCCCTCGATGCGGCATTCGAACGGCTGACGGGTGACGTCGTGCCGGAATATCGCCGCAGATTGAGAGGCGACAATGCTCAGGCTGCCTAAGCTCGAACACGTCAAATACGTGAAGTCGAAGGGGAAAGTTTACGCCTACTTCAACACGGGTGCGAAGAAGGACGGCCGGACGATCTATGCGCGCCTGCCGCACCCGAGCGACACCGGCTTCTATGAGAGCTACGCCGGGATGTGCCGGGCGCGCAAACGCCGCGGCGGCTCGGCCTACACAGTGGCCCAGCTTGTCGCTGATTACGAGACGGCAATGGAGAAGCGCATCAACCTGGCTGAGGGTAGCAAGACGCTATACCGGAAGGTCAACAAGAAGGTCGTCGCCTTCCTCGGGGACTTTCCCGTCAACGATCTCCAGCCCGACGATGTGCAATTCGTGCTGGACGAGAAGATCAACGGGGTAGGGGCCTACAACTCGTTCCTGTCGATGATCAGCATCCTCTACAAGCACGCCCGCAAGTCAGGCAAGACGAAGCTGGAACCCACCAAGGACATGGCGAAGCTCAAGACGGGCGAGCATGAACCGTGGCCGGAGCCCATCCTGCGCGCCGGCCTGTCCGCGAAGGACGACCAACTGCGGCTCGCGATCAGCCTTCTCTACTACACCGGGCAGCGTATCAGCGACGTGATCAAGATGCGCTGGTCGGACATTCAGGACGGCGAGATCTTCGTCCTGCAGAAGAAGACCAACAAGGACGTCTGCCCGCCGCTGCACAGTGCCCTCGCCGCCGAGCTGGCGCGCACCCCCAAGCGCGGCATGACGATTCTGTGTGACGAGATCGGAAAGCCGCTCACGGGCACGGCGATCCGCGATCAGATCAAGGCCTTCACCAAGGATCTTGGCAAGGAGTGCATACCGCACGGCCTTCGCAAGAATGCCGTGATCGCGCTTCTGGAGGCAGGCTGCACCGTTGCCGAAGTGTCCGCCATCACCGGCCAGACATTCCAGGTCGTCGAGAAATACGCCAACCGCGTGAACCGCAGGCGGCTCGGCAGGGCGGCCATTCTCAAGCTGGAGAACAGTGCGGGAACAGGAAAACCCTCGTAAAAACTTTTCAGGAAATGGCAGTGAAACAACGCATTAGAACACGGCGAAGTAAACACAGCATTTACTTCTTGGGCTTACGATCGGCCCAGGCCCGGTCACGGGACCGTCGGTGTATCGCATGCAAGACCGGGGTTGATGATTCACTTCCACGCCAATGCAGCCATCAAGGACAGTGCAAAGGCCATCAACGATGACCGTCCAGACACGCTGAAGCTCTTCGAACAGGCGGCGGCGCTTGTCCCGATGGGGGCATGGTCATGCGACTTGCCCAGCGACGAACTTGCTTGGACCGGTGGGGTCTTCGATCTCTTCGGACTTTCCCCGAAAGATATCCTCGACCGCCGCATGGTACTCGGCATGTACGACGAGGAATCGCGCGAACTGCTGGAGCACAAACGTTCGAAGGCCGTCGAGGCTTGCTCCGACTTCACGCTCGATGCCCGCATCGTCCGACCCGATGGCATGGCACGCTGGATCAGGATTACGGCCGCCACGCGAGCCCGCAACGGGCGGGCCGAAGCGCTCTATGGCATGAAACAGGATATCACCGAGGATCATGCGCGCTGGGAACGCCTGCGCCTGCAGGCCGAGTGTGATCCGCTGACCGGCGTTGCCAATCGCGCGCGCTTCCAGCGCTTTCTCGAGCAGCCCGATACTTCGGCAATGTCCGAACGCGTTGGTGCGTTGCTGCTGTTCGACCTCGACGGCTTCAAGAAGATCAACGACTGGTGGGGCCACGCGGCAGGCGATGCCTGCCTAGCAGCCTTCGCCGAGCGCCTTCGCCGGGCCTTTCCTCAGGCGCACCTGATCTCGCGCATCGGCGGTGACGAATTCGCCGTCCTGCTGCCTCCGGCGGGTATGCGTTCGATCATCGAAGCCGAAGTTCACGCCGTGATCGGTAACTTGCTTTTGCCAGTGCCATGGGGCGGCGACCTGCTTCCGCTAGGTGTGTCTGTTGGCTTTGCCCATGTTCCGACAGAGCACCCGTTCGATCCGCAGGCCCTGTTCGTGTCCGCCGACAAGGCGCTCTACGCAGCCAAGCGTAACCCGTCGTTGGCGTTGGTCTGCGCGTGAGGCGAGGCGGACAGACGGACTGAAATCAGCTCAACCGCCAGACAAGGCAATCTCCCGCCTTTCTCGGGCACTCTCCTGCGCTGCTTCGAGAATTTCCATGACGGCGATTGCGTGCCGGGCGGGAACGGCAGGGCTTGCCTTGTTCAGCAGGCAATCGCGCACGTTTTCATAGAACGCCTGATAGCGGCCGCGGTGGTTCGGAACCGGGCGGGCGTATCCGTCGGCGTTTGTCAGCAGACCTTCTTCGGGATCGATACCCCAAACACTCTCATGCGGTGCGATACCGCTCTTGCTCTGCTCTTCCTGCACGTCGAGGCCGTGCTTGACGTAGCTTGCCTTGGTGCCATGCACGGCAAAGCGCAGGCGATGATCGGGCACGAGTTGCGAGATGTGCAGGATCGCGCGCGCCTTTGCATAGCGCAGTACGACATGGGCAAAGTCCGGGGCATGTCCATCGGGCTTCTGGACTGCGATGTCCGCCCAGACCGCCTCGGGCTTGCCCAAGAGGTGCAGGGCCTGGTCGATCAGGTGCGGCCCGAGATCCTGCCAGACGCCACCCGATCGCTTGTCCTTCCAGCGCTGCCCCGCTTCAGGGCGCATGCGGTCGAAGTGGCTTTCGAAATGGACGATCTCGCCCAGTTCGCCTGCACCGACGAGCGATTGCAGGGTCAGAAAGTCGGCATCCCACCGGCGATTGTGGAAGACGAAAACGTGCCGGTCGCAGCGCTCGGCGGTTTCGGTAACCTTGCGCGCGTCCGCGATGGTGACAGCGAAGGGCTTGTCGATCACCACGTGCTTGCCTGCTTCAAGCGCAGATAGCGCCTGTTGTGCATGCAAGTGGTCGGGGGTAGCCAGCACGACAAGTTCTATCGTGGGATCGGCAAGAACGGCTTCGAACTCTGCTTCAACCCGCATGTCAGGCCAGTCGCCATGCACTTTGGCCGGATCGCTCGATACCACTGCCGCCAGTTCCACCCCGTCCGTGACCTGAAGCAATGGGGCGTGAAAGACCTTGCCCGCCAGACCGTAGCCGATGAGAGCCGCTCGGATGCAATGCACGGTCTATATCCTTCTCTTGCGCGTTCCCTGTGGGTCGACGAAGTCACTAAACGCGCAGAGCCCTTATTGAAAGGGAAGCGGATCAGTTAAGCGCAAGTTGGCCTTGCCGGCTGTCGCGCAAGGATCGGGATTCGCGCCGGTTCATCAGGCAGCGCGCCCGCCCGGTCAGGGTATAGACGACGTGACGCTGTGCCCCGCGGTTGTGGTGGTCGACCCGGAAGCCCTGGTAATGGCGGCGGATCAGTCCCTCCTTCACCAACTCGGACACCGCCCGGCTGAGGTTGGTCTTGCCCGAACTGCGCACGCGTTCGCGCACTTCTTCGTCGATCATCGCAAGGGCAGCTTCGGGTTCCCTTGGCAGCTTGTCGGACCGCGCCAGTTCGCCCCGGATTTTTTCGGTCAGGGCCTGACGCTTGGGATCGCGCGTTCCCATTGGAGTCAGGGCATCGCAGAGCCAGTCGCGAAGCAGGATCGATCGGCCGTTGAAGGAGACGAATGGCCCGGCGCTACCGTCCGGGCGGGCGATTTCGGCAATGAGCGACAGGACCATGAAAGCATAGCGCGGCCGTGAACTGGCATGGGCAACCTGGTCCAGCAGGGCTGCCATGTCACTGACCGAGGCACGCGGTGCGGATGGGGGCGGCGCAACAAACATAACGGGAAGAAATAGAGCACAAACACGGAATCATGAGAATCCCCTTTCTCACGAGGACAACATTTTGTCGTCAATGACACTTTACCCGCCGGTAAAGTGTCGCGGGTGGCATTTGGCGCAAAGATGGCTTGGCCTGCAGGAACAGATGCGCGAAGGAGCGGCTAGGGACGGGCCGTCATCGAAAAAGCCGGCGACCCACTGACGGGTGCCGGCTTTCGGGGTTTCTCTTGTCAGGGCCACAAGAGGGCGGACCTCCTCCTGTGCCTCAAACGTCAGGCAAGGTCGTAACGATCGGCGTTCATGACCTTGGTCCAGGCGGCGACGAAGGCATCTGTGAACTTCGCGGCGCCATCGGACGAGGCATAGACTTCGGACAAGGCACGAAGCTGCGAATTCGATCCGAAGACGAGATCGGTCCGGGTCGCCTTCCACTTTTCAGTGCCGGTCTTGCGACAGGTGCCGACGAAAGTCTCGTCTCCCCCGTCGTCTGTCTGTTTCCAGGCCGTTCCCATGTCGAGCAGGTTGACGAAGAAGTCATTGGTCAGAGTGCCGGGCTTGTCGGTCAACACTCCATGCGGCCTGCCGCCATGATTGGCGCCCAGAACACGCAGGCCGCCAACCAGCGCCGTCATTTCCGGAGCGCTGAGGCCGAGAAGCTGGGCGCGGTCGATCAGCAGTTCCTCGGTCGGGACCGAGAAGCGGGTTTCGAGGTAATTGCGAAAGCCGTCGGCGCGCGGTTCGAGGACTGCGAAGCCCTCAACGTCCGTCTCTTCCTGGCTGGCATCAGTGCGGCCGGGCACAAAGGGAACCTTGACCGTCGTGCCCGCTGCAGACGCGGCCTTCTCGATCGCGACGCAACCGCCCAGTACGATCAGGTCGGCCAGACTGACCTTCTTGCCGCCCGAAGCGGAGCCATCGAAATCGGCCTTGATGGCTTCGAGCTTGCCGAGCACATTGGCGAGCTGGTCGGGCTCGTTGACCGCCCAGTCCTTTTGCGGCGCGAGGCGGATACGCGCGCCGTTGGCGCCGCCGCGATGGTCAGAACCGCGCCAGGTCGAGGCCGAAGCCCACGCGGTCGACACCAGTTGGGCGATGGAGAGTCCGGAGCCGAGGATGTCGTCCTTGAGCGCGGCAATGTCGGCATCGTCCACGAGCGCGTGGTCGAGCGCCGGGATCGGGTCCTGCCAGATCAGGTCTTCGGCAGGGACTTCCGGCCCAAGGTAGCGTGCCTTGGGCCCCATGTCGCGGTGGCACAGCTTGAACCACGCGCGCGCGAAAGCTTCACCGAATTTCTCAGGATTGTCGCGGAAGTGCTCGGAAATCTTGCGATATTCAGGATCCATCTTCATCGCCATATCGGCAGTGGTCATCATCGTCGGCAGCCGCTTGTCCGGGCTGTGCGCGCCGGGTGCCATGTCTTCCGGTTTCTGGTCGATCGGTTGCCACTGGTGGGCGCCGGCCGGGCTCTTGACCAGTTCGTACTCGTAATCGAGCAGCATGTGGAAGTAGCCCATGTCCCATGTCGTGGGGCGGGGCGTCCAGGCGCCTTCCAGTCCGCTGGTGATCGTATCGTCGCCCATTCCGCTGGCATGCGTGCTGGTCCAGCCAAGGCCCTGTTGGGCAATGTCCGCGCCTTCCGGTTCCGCGCCGACCAGCGCGGCATCGCCCGCCCCGTGGCACTTGCCGAAAGTGTGCCCGCCGGCGGTGAGTGCGACGGTCTCCTCATCGTTCATACCCATGCGGGCGAACGTCTCGCGAATGTCACGGCCCGACTGGATTGGATCGGGATTGCCGCCGGGGCCTTCCGGATTGACGTAGATCAGGCCCATCTGGATCGCGGCGAGGGGATCTTCGAGGTCGAGCTTCCTGTCGGGATCGATGCGGGTCTGGCCCAGCCATTCTTCCTCGGTCCCCCAGTAAACGTCCTTTTCCGGTTCGAACACATCGGCGCGGCCGCCGCCGAAACCGAAGACCGGCCCGCCCATCGATTCAATGGCAACATTGCCGGCCAGGATCATCAGGTCCGCCCAGCTGAGGCTGGCGCCGTACTTCTGCTTGATCGGCCAGAGCAGGCGACGCGCCTTGTCGAGATTGGCGTTGTCCGGCCAGGAATTGAGCGGGGCGAAGCGCTGCTGGCCCGAATTCGCACCGCCGCGCCCGTCACCGGTGCGATAGGTGCCCGCGCTGTGCCAGGCCATGCGAATGAAGAAGGGGCCGTAGTGTCCATAATCCGCCGGCCACCAAGGCTGGCTGTCGGTCATGAGGGCATGAAGATCCCTCTTCACCGCATCGTAATCGAGAGCCTTGAAGGCTTTGGCATAGTCGAAATCGGGACCGAGCGGACTGGGTGACTTGCCGCTCTGGTGAAGGATGTCGAGCGATAGCTGGTTGGGCCACCAGTCCCGGTTCGTCCGGCCGACCAGCGAGCGAAGATCTCCATGCTTCACGGGGCATCCCCCGCTTACCGTCTCACCTGTCTTGGCGTCCATCTTGCTCTCCTGGTCCAGTTCTTGTGCCCCGCTCCAGCTGAGATCAGACCATGGCACCGTTACGATTGCAAGACGCTCCGATCGAAGCGGAGCCCCGGTCACGAACAAGCGTGCCAGCGCCGTTCCAGACATCACCAGTCTAGAAGTGGATGGACCCGTTGACGGAGAGCGTTGTCGGCTGTTGCGGCGTGAATTGGGGCATCGTGCGGTAGCGCAGGGCATTGCCGAACGCGAAGACGTCACCCTTGTCGGCAAACAGGTTCTGCACGCTCAGGCTCACCTGCCAGATGCCATCGGTGATCTGCACTTCGAATTCGCTTTCGATCAGGTCACCCATCTTGCGATCGAGATCAGGATCGAAGCTCATGCGGGCCGGGCCGACATAGCGCAAGTTCAACCTGGCCCGCGCATTGAGTAGCCCGAGAGTGAAGTCGTGCCGCAAACCGGCGCGCACGGTATATTCAGGAACGACCGGCAGGTGCCTGTCTTCCAGCTTATAGCCCAGGTTGTTGCGGTAGAGGCGCGCATCGGTGAAATTGCCTCCGGCTTCGACCTGCCAGCCCTCGGCCAGCGGCAGCTCGAGGCTGCCTTCGATGCCGAAAATGCGGGCGTTTCCGGCATTGGTGGTCTCAACCAGGCCGTTATCCTCCAGCACGTCGGATTGCAGGTCGTGCCAGTGGGAGAACCATGCGCCCAGATCGAGCTTGCCCCCGCCGGACAGCCGCTGGCGCCAGCCCAGTTCGACAGACGCCAGTTCATCGCTGCCCAAGGCGTCGATGCTGCCGCTGGAGGTAATGTCCGAACCGCCCTGCCTGAAGGCCGAGCCATATCGCACGTAGAGCAGGCTGGAAGAGTTGGGCTGCCAGGACAGCGCGAGACTGGGGGTTATCCCAGACTTGTCTCGCTCACGCGAGACGGGACCGGTCGGCAACATGCGCGTCTCGCGGATGGACGAGCGGAAAAGGCGCGCACCGGCATCGATAGACACAGTGCCGGTTACGGGGATCGTCGCGTCGAAATAGGCGGCATTGTCGTGACTGGTCCTGCGATCATCGTCGAGTGTCGCCATAGCGCCCGCGATGTTTTCCAGCGAGGTCGCCAGCTTCTGGCGCGCCACGAGGCGTGAGATGCCCGCAAGCCACGTCACACCGCCGAGATGACCGCGCAGCCGCAACTCGGAATCCCAGATCCGGAAGTGACGCTTGTCGTGAAGGCTTTGCGGGTCATCGAGGCCGAAATCCTCCGCGCCTACCGTGGCATCGAGCGTGTTGTCGACATCGTGCCAGGTCATTGCGCTGGCAACTGTCATGTCGATCGTACCGAGCGTTCCGTTCAGCCGTCCGGCGAAGTGTATGAGGTCGTTGTCGTGCGGCTCCGGCGACTGCGCATCGCGGGTATAGCTGCCCGAGGTGTAGACGTAGCGGGTATCGCTGGAGCGAAGCCACTGGCCGAAGCCGGTCAGGTCGAGGCGCCAGTCGGCGGTAGGGACGAAGGCGAGTCCGGCGCGTGCGCCGGAAACGCGCGTCCAGTTGGCATCGTTGCGGCTACCGGTATCGATCCAGCCCGGTTCCTTGGCCGCATAGCCGACGAGGCGCAGGGCCGCCATCTCGTTGACCAGAGGCAGGTTGGCGACGGCGGAGCCCGAATAGCCAGTGTCGCCGTGCATGACCAGCGAGGTTCCCGCGCTGACATCGAGACTGGTCCGGTCGAGTTCGGGGGCGCGGGACACCATGCGGTAAATGCCGCCGAGTGCGCCCGTCCCGTAAAGCGAGCCCTGCGGTCCCTTGAGAACTTCGACCCGGTCCATGTCGACAAGGCGGATATCCGGATCCGGCGCGGCATAAGTCAGGCGTGCCTCGTCGAATACGACGGCTACGGTCGACTGGCTTTCTCCGCTGAAGGCGCTGTCGGCGACGCCGCGCAGGAACATGCGATTGCGGCCCGGTCCCAGCGAGGTCAGCGAAAGCCCCTCGATCTGCGAGGCGACCATGGCGCTCGATCGCGCGGGATTGCCGTGCAGATCGTCTTGCAGCCCGACGACCGAGACGGCCGCGGGGAGCGAAAGCAGTTCGAGCGGCTGCTTGGTCGTCGTGACGACGATCGGTTCTGGAGGCGGTGAGGGGGCGGGCGGAGGCAAAGGATCCGGAGTCGGGGCCGTCGGGGCACGATCGATCCGCCAGGCGGTTTCGCTGACCTGGCGCGCCACGAAACCGCTTCCGGCCAGAAGCTGCGCCAGTGCTTCGCTGACCGAATAGTCCCCGCGCAGACGGCGGGTGCGAATCTTGGGAAGTGTCCCTTGCGTGCCGATCGACACCCGGGTCTCCCGGGCCAGTTCGGCAATCGCGGTAGGCAGGTCGCTGGCGCTTATGTCGATCCCGTGGCGCGCGGCTTCGCGTGCTTCAGCGGGCGGGCTCCAGGCGCCAGGCGCCAGCGTGGCCGCCGAGGCGCAAGCCCATGAGCTGCACCAGATCGCGAAGCGCCGCATCCCCATCGTCGACAATCAGGGTCCCCGAAAACCGCCGGTCGCGCAAGGACGCCGGCACTTCCACCGAGACACCGGCATAGCGATGCAGATCGGCGGCGACCAGCACAAGTCGCGCATTTTCGTAGGAAAGTCTGCCCTCCTGCCATGAACCGACATTCCCGGGCTTGATCGTTGCAATCGTCGCGGTGCCCTTGGCGCCATCGAAATCGAGTCCGCTGCCTGCGGCCAGCTTCACCGGAGAGTCGAGCGCCTGCGAACTGACCTGGACTTTGCCTTCGACCACGGCAACGCGCACCGTGTCCTTCTGCTCCTGAACGTCAAAACGCGTGCCGATGTCACTGATCGCAAGATCACCAGCGGTGATCGTGAGCCGGCGCGAGGGGTCGTGCCGGATGTCGAACAGGGCACCGCCGGAAAGGGCCATGCGATCGCGGTCGCGGCCTTCGATGGTAAGGTGGCTGCGTGGCGCAAGCAGGATCGTCGAGCCGTCTTCAAGTGCGATGCGCTGCGAGGAGGCGGCTGTCTCGTACAATTCCGGAGCGGGGCTCATGAACTGGGGAACCGCAAGAACTGCGGTCAGGGTTGCCGCAATGGCAAAACCTGCCCAGCGCAGTCGCTTTCCGAAGACGGGTCGAACGACGCGGTCGTTCGCGGCCTCGGCATAAGCGGCTTCCATCGGGGTTTCGGGCGCAGACGTCTTGGGTTCCGCCAGTTCCTCACGATGCTCGCCGAGCATGACGTCCGTCAGGGCGATCTCGTCGAAAACCTCGCGGTGCCTGGGGTCCGCGTCCAGCCAAAGGGTGAACGCATCCCAGTCCATGGCATCGTCGTTGCTGGCGAGGTGCCAGCCAACGGCTTCGGCCAGGATCGGATCATCTTCGCGCTTCATTGGCCCTGTTCCATATGCGGTCGGTCCCCGCTGTCAGCCCCTCGATCAGTAGACGTCGCCGTATCGAAACATCCGCAGTCGGCAAGCGCGGTACGCAGGCGTTTCATGGCGAGCGCAAGGTGCTTTTCCACCCCGCTGCGGCTAATTCCCATAACTTCGGCGATTTCTCCCTGCCCCATTCCCTCGAAGCGGTAGAGCCGCAAGGCCCGGCCGGCACCTTCGGGGAGGGCGTCGATGGCTTCGCGCAGGATCTGCGCTTCCTGCTTGCGGACCAGCGCGTCGTCGGCCGGTTCGCCCGGGTCCGTCCTGTCCTCGGGCGGCATGACGACACCGCCGCTTTCCGCCTCAAGCCAGTTGCGCTCGCGCCGCATGGCGCGTTGGCGTCCGCGCAATCGATCGAGAACGAGGTTGTTGGCCATCCGGAACAGGTAGGCGCGTGGATTGGCAACGGGCCCCGCGGGCTGCGCGCTGACCTTGATCCAGAGGTCCTGCAAGAGATCCTGCGCGTCGTCCGCCGAACCGCAACGGGCAACGAGAAATTGCAGCAAGGGACCGCGTTCGTCTTCGAGTACGCGGGCGAGCCCTGAGGCACGCGGTTGCTGCGGCATCGGCTCCATGTCGATCTCCGCCAAGAACTTCATGATCGCCAGGCCCTTGCGAGCAAACCGGTGACCGATCGGGTGATCGCCACTTCATGCACTTCGATCCGCGCTTGTGCAAACCCTGCATCTGCAAGCGCTGCCCAAAGCGTCTCCTTATCGAACAAACGATGAAATCCCTCGCGGGCAAAGGACCAGTTTTCCATGCTTTGACGGTCGGTGACGTAAGCCACCAGTCGCCCCCCGGTCTTCAGGAGACCACGCATCCGGCGCAGCATGGCGTGGTCTTTGCTTTCGAAATACAGCACGTTGAGTGCAAGCACCGCATCGAAGGCCGCGTCCGGCAGTGCGATGTCCTCCAGTTTTGCCTCGAGGTAGGAAGCGCGCGGGCCGAGGCGCTGCCGAGCGGCGTCCAGCATGGTCGCGGAAGCGTCGGCCCCGGTGATCCGACAATCGGCGCGGGCGAGCAGTTCGGCCATCGCCGCGCCCGTACCGCACCCTGCATCGATCACCGCTTCGCCCGGACAAGGCGCCAGGAGATCGACCGCAAGCCGGGTGGGCTTGCGGTTGACGACATCCATGGCATTGCCCAGCAGGCGGCCGGGCAGGCCTTTTGGGTGGGCAAGCTGGCGGGCAAGCCGGTGAGCCAGCATCATGGGTACGCGCTTCCGGTCACTCAGCCCGCCTTGGCCAGCAGGGCCCTGACTTCGCGCCGGCGGCCCGCGTCCCAGACCGGGCGGGCAGGATCGTGCGGTGCCAGAAGGGCCTTTTGCAGAAAGGTCTTTGCACCAGCCCTGTCGCCCTGATCCAGCAGGTAATCGCCGTAGAAATAGTTGGAATCGAGGCCGTTCGGATCGACCGCCAGCGCCTGCTTGAGCAGCTTCTGCGCCTTCTCGTCGTCTCCCCAGCCCAGAGGCGAGCCCGGGACCTTGTAGTAAAGTACGCCGAGGCTCAATGCCGCGCCGCCGTCGGCCGCCCGCGGATCGAGCGAATAAGCCTTGGCGATCAGGTCGCGGGCCCGCGTCGCCAGGCTCATCTTGTGGAAAATGTTGGCGCGGTTGGCCTGTTCGCTGGTGATGATGCCCTGCCACAGCAGCGGCTCGGCCTTGCCCGGATAGCGCGCTACGATGGTCGCGGCCTGCTTGGCCAATTGGTCCAGCGCCTTGGTCTGCGTGCTGGAACCCTTCACTTCGTAGGCAATGTGAGCCCAGCCGTCGTTTACCGCCTTAACGTCGCTCGCCATGTCTGCGAAAGCGGCGGAGGGCAGGGCACAGGCCAGCAGCGGGGCGGCCAGCAATGTCATCACACTGCGTTTGATCATCGAATTGAACTCCTCTTTTTGTTTATTGGCGGACCGCTCAGCAGAACTCGGCCCGGGCCTTGCGGATCTGTCCGGCAAGACCGTTGTCGATCAGCCGGGGGGAAATGGCATTGAGAGCGGCGTAGATGCGCTCCAGCGCGCCGATCGAGACGGTCTCACGCTTCTCGACGATGGCCGAGACGATGCGCCGGGCCACCCAGTCGGGCGCATCGGCCTTCATCCCCGTAACTTCGAGGAAACGATTGACCTCGCCGTTGTTGAAGGCGGTGCGCGCGGCCCGCGGGTTGATGTGTGTGACGGTAACGCCGCTGCCCATCAGTTCGCGCCGCAAGCCCTGGCTGAGGGCTGCCAGACCCGCCTTGCTGCTCGAATAGGCGGCGAACCAGGGATAGGGGATCGCGCCGAGGACCGAGCCGATATTGACGATCTGCCCGCTCCTTCGCGCCTGCATCGGCGCGGCCACTGCGCGGGCGAGCACGGCCGGGACCAGCAGGTTGATGCGATAGCACAGCGAAAGCGCCTCGATCGGTTGGCTCTGGTGCAGGCCGAAGCGCATGACCCCGGCGATGTTGACGAGGATATCGGGACAATCGCCGGCAAGCCGCTCGGCCAGCCGGGCAAGGGCGGTTTCGTCCGAAAGGTCGGTGACGATGCTGGCGTCGCAAGCCGCGCTTTCGATGCGGTCGATCCCAGTGACATAGGCTCCGGCCTCGCGAAGAAGCGTGGCCACGGGGGTGCCGATGCCCCCTGCAGCGCCGGTGACCGCAATGCGTTTGCCTTCAAGCGGCGACATGCTGATCCTCCATGGCAATCGATGCGAACATGGCGCCGAACAGGGCGAACATTTCGCGTGCCATCCCGGTGATGGCTTCGCGGTCCTCCTGCGCGTCAAGCCCGTTTACCAGCGCGGCGAAGAAGGCCATGTGATCCTGGTCCAGCGCGCCGTGCGACGTGAGGTAAGTGAAGGCTTCCGGTGGCAGTCCAAGGTTGGCGGCAACCGCGCTCGCCCCGCGCTGGGCAAGAGCAACACTGACGCTTTCCAGCACATAGACCATGCCGAAGAAGCAGGCGGCATTGCCATTGCCGATCCGGGCAGAGGCATGGTCGACCATGGCCTGCGTCGCCGGATTGGGCCTGCAGGTGCGCGCCCTGTCGGCATCCCCGCCGGCCGCGGCGATGTCTGCCAGGATCCATTCCTCGTGGCCGGTCTCTTCTTCGATATATTCGTCGAGCGCGGAAACGAGTTCTGGCCGCTCCAGCAACCGCGCCCGCGCCGCCTGCATCAGCGGCACTGTGTGGCGCACATGATGATAGGCCTGGGTGAGGTAATCGAGGTAGGTACGCTGCGATATGGTTCCGGCAAGTCCGGCCCGAACCTGCGGGATCGTCAGGAAGCGCAGGCGATGGCGCCAGGTGGCCGCTTCCAGCTCATCGAAGAACGCCGGCTCGCCATCAAGCCATGTCCGCGCGATGGCCTTGCGGCGCAGGCGTCCGTTGCCGGTAAGCATGCCGTTGGCTGGCGTGAACGGTGCCACTTCGCGCCAGGCGTTCACGCGGGCGTAAGCGGGCAAAGTCCGGTTTGCCGCAGCAATGGCCTTGAAGAGATCCGCGTCGGCCGATGCCGGGACCAGCAGCGCGTCTGGTGCCGGGGCGCCGTCGCCATGAACAAGGGCCTGGGCGATTTCGGGCTGTGCCAGAAGCGCAGCCTCGACCCATTCCGGCGAGATGTTGCGGCCATAGCTGGTAACGATCATGGCCGTCTTGCGCCCATCTACCCAGAGACGGCCATGATCGTCGATGCGGCCGATGTCGCCGGTGGCCAGAGGTCCCGGCGCGCGAGGCTCGCCAACGGTGCCAAGGTACATTTCACCGTCGAGCAGGATTTCGCCATCGGGGGCGATTGTCGCACGGACATGGCCGAGCGGCCGTCCGACCGAACCGTCCACGTCCTCCTCTGCCCCTTCCAGCGATACGACCGAACCGCATTCGGTCAGGCCGTAACCCTGCCGGACAGGCAAGCCGAGGGCGCGAGCCCGCTTTAGCAGTTCGACCGGAACCCGTGCGCCGCCGACCGCAACCAGCGTGAGGTCCGGAAGGCATTGGCCGGTGCGTTCGAGAAGCGCGACCAGGCCTGCAAGGTATTCCGGGACGAGGATCAGCGAAGTGATCCGCCACTCCGCAAGGCGCGAGACCATCGTCCCGAAATCGGGACGGAAGGGATCACCGAGCCCTGCTTCGCGTTGCGGCGGGCAGACATAGGTGCCTCCGGCCAACATGGTGGCGAAGAAACCGGCGACCGTCTCCAGCAGGATGCCGGGAGGCAGCAGGGCACAGTGCCGACCGGCATGACCGGTGCCCAAAGCTTCGACGACCGATGCGGCGACAGCGAGCATGTGCCGGGCCGACAGGCACACGCCCTTTGGCGTACCGGTCGATCCGGAGGTGAAAGTAACCCGCGCCGTCAGACGGGGCAGTAATGACGGCGCGGGGTGCGGTGTGGCGGGACAATCGTCCCCCGCACCGCAGGCGGAAACGGCATGACGGACCTGTTCGTCCGTGAAAAAGGAAGGAAGCGACAGCACCGGAATTCCCGCTTCGAGGAGCGCCAGTTCGAGAACGGACGCTTCGACGCCATGATCGAGGCGCAGGACATGTGGCTTACCTGTCTGCGCACCCTCGCAAAGATCCGCGGCGACCTGCGTGACGCGCTCGGCCAGGTCCCTCCACGTCACGCGATCCGACACGATCGGTTCCAGTGCGATGCCGTGCGGATTGACCTCGGCATGGGCGCGGATTGTTTCCAGCAATCCGGTCACGCGGCAATTCTCCGGCGACGGGCAAGGAAGGTCGAAATCGCGCGCTGGCCCTGCGTTATAAGGCCAGCGCAGACCATCGGGTCATTGGCGTAGTAATTGCCCCAGGCCGCCGGATCGTCGGCGCATTCAGGATCGGCCTTGGCAAGGACATGCAGCGTCACGCCCAATCGCTCGAACATGTGGCGCAGCGGGGCGGTCAGGGTTGCCACGGCGACTTCGCAATCTGCACCGAGGTCGTTTGCCGCCATGCCCCAGAGGGTGACCATGGCAAAGGCATCGTCGGCCGCCAGATTGCCGATCTCGATTACGGCGGACCTTTCGATGGGCAAACCGAGCGCATCGGTCAGGCATTGCTCCACCGGACGGTCGAGATAGCGCTCGAGGTACAGCGTCTCTTCGCCGGCCCGGCGATAGCCAAGCGCGGCGTGAGCCGTGTTCTGGTGCGAGACATGCAGGATCGCTGCATATCCGGCCTGCACGCTTGCCCCATGCGCTTCCAGGTAGCGCCTGCGGACCAGATCGATCGACGATGTCTCTGACATCCTTGTCTCCTCGGTGTTCGAGGAAATGACGGCACGCCTCTCGGGCTTCCGCAGTCAGGGCTCTCGTCGTGCGACAAGATTCCCGTGGCGCACGATGAAATGATCGAAGCGCACGCCGTGACGCAACCGGCATGACTTCTTTGAAGCGCCACTTGCATAAGTTCCATCCCGCTGAACTGCGCATCTGCGACTACGGTAGTTCATTCAAACTGCGGGTACGTGAGGGTGAACCGGCCCTTGCCTCTTCAACAGGTGACAAGTGGGCATTCGTCCACCATGTTTGCATCACAGGACAGTGCCTTGCACGTTCGGCGCAGTGCCTCGCGCCGCGTAGGGCAGATGGGCAATTTGACACACGAGGGCGGCATGAAACTTCAGATCAACGGCAAGGAAATGGACGTCGAGGCCGAAGGCGACACCCCGCTCTTGTGGGTATTGCGTGACGACCTTGGCATGACCGGCACGAAATATGGTTGCGGTCTTGCGCAGTGCGGGGCCTGTTCGGTCCTCGTCGACGGGGTCGTCACCCGTTCGTGCGTGACCCCTCTCGATGCCGTGGCGTCGAGCGCCATCACCACGATCGAGGCAATCGAGGAAACCGATCTCGGCAAGCGGGTGGTCGATGCCTGGGTGCGCCACCAGGTGCCCCAATGCGGTTATTGCCAGTCCGGACAGGTCATGGCGGCGACTTCGCTCCTCAAGGAAACTGCGACGCCCACGGACGATGAAATCCGCGCGGCCATGATCAACCTGTGCCGCTGCGGTACCTACAATGCGATCAAGGCAGCGATGAAGGACCTGGCTGGTACTTCGGAGACTGCGGACAACGGCCAAGGTCTTCACCTCGGGTCCGCGGGAATGGTTGCAGGTGGCGTCGCCGTGGCAGCGGCGGCCGTAGCCGGAACGGCCGCGGTTCGATCCAAGGGGCGAAATGAAGATACCGGCAGCGAAGGGGACGCGTGATGGACATGATCGTTGATGCACCCCGCGGCGGGAACGATGGCCTGCAGCAATTTTTCGTTGGCGAGCCTTCCAACATCTCGCGCCGGCGGTTCCTGCTGACCTCGGCCGGAGTCAGTGCAGGGGCCCTGGTTCTGGGTTTCGGTATCCCGATGGGCAAGGCGCGGGCGCAAGAAGGCAAGTCCGGGATCCCTGACGCCGCGGCCCATCCGAAGGTGCCTGCCTTCCTCGAAATCCGACCCGACAACACCGTGCGCCTGCAGAGCCCGTTCATCGAGGGTGGGCAGGGCGTGTTCACGGCCATGGCCCAAATCGTCGCCGAAGAACTCGACCTGGATCCGTCGGCCTTCACTGTGGAGAGCGCGCCGGCAGGCAGCGAATACCTGATCGTGCCGGGAGCGGGACGGCTTACCGGTGGCAGCATGTCGGTGCGCACCAGCTACATGACGATGCGCAAGATCGGCGCATCGGCGCGGCTGATGCTGATGCAGGCGGCCTCGGGCAAGTTAGGCGTACCCTTCAGTTCGCTCACGACGCAGCCGGGCCGTGTGCTCCATGAAGCTTCCGGCCGTTCGCTGACTTACGGCGAAGTGGCTTCCGGCGCGCTCGACATGCCGGTTCCGCCGCAGGACGGCCTCAAGCTGCGCGATCCCAAGACGTTCCGCTGGATCGGCAAGCCGGTGGCGCGCATCGACATGCACGAAAAGGCGACCGGCAAGGCGCAGTTCACTATCGACGTGGTGGTCGAGGACATGGTCCATGCCGCCATCCAGCATGCTCCGCGTCTCGGTCTGGAAGTCGGTTCGATCCGCAATGAGGGCCAGGTCAAGGCGATGCGCGGCGTGGAATCGATCCATCGTCTCGACGGCGCCGTCGCAGTCGTCGCCAAGCGCTGGTGGCATGCGCGCCAGGCGGTCGAGGCCCTGCAGGTCGACTGGGCTGAACCCGGCGACAAGTCCGGCATCCGCTACATGCCGGACGACTTCGACAGCGAGGCTTTCTCGCAGCAACTGGGCGCCAATGCCGACGCGGGCAACGAGGCGGAATCCCGGGGCGATTTTGCCAAGGGCTTCAGCGACGCGGCAACCAAGGTGGAAGCCACTTACTACAGCCAGTACCTCCACCATGCACAGCTCGAGCCGCCTTCCAGCCTTGCTCGGTTCAACGCCGATGGCACGCTGGACTTGTGGGTGCCCAACCAGGCGCCCGAGATGTTCCAGGCCGATGCTGCCAAGATCGCCGGGATGGCGCCGGCCAAGGTCAAGATCCACTCGCAGATGCTGGGCGGCTTCTTCGGCAGACACTTCCTCTACGGACCGGGCTGCTGCTATCCTCAGGCGATCAAGCTGGCCAAGGCTGTGGGCAAGCCGGTCAAGGTGATCTGGAGCCGCGAGGAGGAATTCCTGCGCGATCCCCTGCGGCCCATGGCGGCGGTGCGTTTCCGCGGCGGCCTCGACAGCAACGGCATGCCCATCGCGATCGAGGCGATCAGCGCCTGCGAGGGGCCGGGTGAAGGCATTGCCAACAAGCGTGCCGAGGGCGTGGATGGGATGGCCGTCGAGGGTCTGACCGGCAAGTCCTATGCCATTCCCAATTCCCGCATTGCACAGGCCTACGTCAAGAACCCGGTCACGCTTGCCTACTGGCGGTCGGTCGGCAACTCGATGAACGATTTCTTCTACGAGACCTTTCTTGACGAACTGGCCGACAAGGGCGGTATCGATCCGTTCGAGATGCGCTTGCGCCTGCTCAGGGACAACAAGCGCCTGACCACGTTGCTGAAAGCCGTCGGCGATCTGGCGGGAGGCTGGAAGCGCGGTCCGTTCAGTGCGGCGGACGGCACCCGGCGCGCGCGCGGCGTGGCGATGGCCTCACCCTTCGGATCGCACACTGCGGCCATTGCCGAAGTATCGATCAAGGATGGGCAGGTCGTCGTCCATGAACTGTGGGAAGCGATCGATCCGGGCAGCATCGTCAATCCGGCGATCGTCGAGGCGCAGGTGAACTCCGCCATCGCGCTGGGGCTTTCGCAGGTTTTGCTGGAGGAAGCGGTCTACAAGGACGGCCAACCGGTCGCGCGTAACTACGATCTCTATCCGATCCTGCCGCCCGATCGCATGCCGCGCGTTCACGTCAAGATCGTCGAGAGCGGCGCGGAAATGGGCGGCATCGGTGAGCCGCCCTTGCCGGCCGTGCCGCCGGCAGTGGCCAATGCGGTCTCGGCGTTGACCGGAAAGCGGGTGCGCAGCATGCCGCTTTCGCGGATCAAGTTCGACACCTGACGCAAACCCGAAAGCTCCTGTTCTCCTGTCCGCGACCCGCACCGGTTGCGGACAGGCCCCCCAGTGAACGGAACGAAACCTTGAAGAAGATTCTCTCGATCCTGCTGGCCCTCGTGGTGATCGTCGGTCTGGCTATCGCATGGTTCGTCAATCGCACGCCCGCATCGCCTTTCGATGGAGCGGCAGGGGGCAAGCCGAGTGCCGATCTGGTCAAACGCGGCGAATATGTGGCGCGGGCGGCGGACTGTGTCGCCTGTCATGGCCTGCCGGGCAAGCCTGCCTTTACCGGCGGGCTGGAGATGGCGACGCCGATGGGCTCGATCTTCGCCACGAACATTACGCCCGACAGGGAAACCGGTATTGGCGCCTATTCCCTGGCCGATTTCGATCGGGCTATCCGTCAGGGCATCGCGCCGGGCGGGCAGTGGCTCTATCCGGCCATGCCCTATCCTTCCTATGCCAAGTTGAGCGACGATGACGTGAAGGCCCTCTATGCCTTTTTCATGACTGCGGTGCCGGCAACCAGGCAGGAAAACCACGAAAGCGAAATCCCCTGGCCGCTCAACATGCGTTGGCCGCTCGCGCTGTGGAAGGCCGTCTTCACTGACGGAGGAACCTACGAGACCAAGGCTGACCGCGATGCGCAGTGGAACCGGGGCGCCTATCTGGTGCAGGCCGCGGGTCATTGCGGCGCCTGTCATACGCCGCGCGGACTTGCCATGAACGAAAAGGCGCTGGACGAGGATAGCGACCTGTTCCTCGCCGGAGCGGTGCTCGATGGCTGGTATGCTCCCAGCCTGCGGGGAGACAGCAACATCGGCCTGGGCCGCTGGAGCGAGGATGAGATCTGGCAGTTCCTCAAGACCGGTCGCAATCGCCACGCTGTCGTCTATGGTTCGATGACTGAGGCATTCAACAATTCGCTGCAGTTCATGCGCGACGAAGACATTCGCGCCATGGCTCATTATCTCAAGTCCTTACCCGGCAATCCTCGCAAGGAGGGTGAACCCTGGCAGTATGACGCCTCGTCCAATCAGGCACTGGCGCTTGCCAATCGCATGGACCACCCAGGCGCCCAGACCTACATGGCCAAGTGCAGCTTCTGCCATGGCGCCGATGGACGCGGACAGGGCCAGTGGATACCGCCGCTGGCAGGCTCGGCATCGGCCATGACGAGCGAGGGTGCGCCTTCGGCGATCAACATCACGCTCAACGGATCGCAGCGTGTGGTGGCCCAGGGCGTTCCCGATGCCTACCGCATGCCGCCCTACCGCAACCAGCTGTCGGACGGCGAGATCGCCGATGCCCTCAGCTTCGTGCGCACGGCCTGGGGCAATCGCGGTGGTTCGGTATCGCCGGGCGATGTCGCCGACTTGCGCAAGCGAACCGATCCCGCCAGCAGCCAGGTCATCATCCTGCAGATGCGCTGAGGGTCTGGAGCCGGAAATGAGAAGGGGGCGTCGATGCGCCCCCTTCGTTTTTCAGGATCGATGGATCAGGCAGCTTACCAGGCCACCTTCATGCTGCCGCGCAGGGCCAGGTTGACATGGTCGTGACGATCTTCGGCTGACAGTTCGCCGCCCAGAACGAAACCGGCCGATCCGCCGAAGGCGCGCAGGCGGGCGAACCAGCCTCCGGTGGCCTTCTCTCCATCGAGGGAGAACGGGGTGCCGTCCTTGAAGTGGGCCGTCGTCGTGCCAAGGCCACCGCTCAGGATCTCGCGCCAGCCGCCTTCGGTCTCGATGCGGAACCAGTTCTCGTCGCGCGCGCCCATGCCCATGAGGTCGGCACCGAGCGTGACGCCGCCGTTAAGGCCAAGCTCGTCGCTCTTGCGCGAATTGACCGTCAGGTCGAGTGCCTTGCCTCCACCGGTCTCGGTGTAGCCGCTTTCCTTGAGGCGGACGTAGTCGACAGTGACCGCCGGACGAAAGTAGAGGTAACGGCTGCCGCCTTCAGCGGACGCGCCTGCCGAAAACGTGACGAAGTTGCCGTTCCAGTTGCCCTCGATCTTGCGCTTGACGTCCTCCTGTCCGGCCACGCCGACGAAGTTGCGGGTGCTGTCGAAGTCGGCATGGCCGTATGATGCGCGGGTGAAGCTGCTGATCGCGCCCCAGTTGCCGCGCCAGTGCGCCGCCAGTTCATAGGAACCGGACTTGACCTCGCTTGCCGCGCCATTGGTGTGACGGTTCCACAGGTAGGCGGCAGTCGCACCGAAGCGGCCGATGCCGGTTTCGTACTCGCCGGTGAGCGACCAGGCATAACCGTTGAGATCGTAGGCCGCACTGGCTGCGGTGTTCTTGTCGCTTCCCCAGAAAGCCAGGTTGACGCTGATGCTGATCGGGCCGCTGGCAACCAGCGGGCCCTGCGGGTCCATCAACTGCCGGCCAATGGTCCGTGCGCCCAGGCTGATGCCTTCGAAGGAACCGCCTGCATGGTCGGGCAGCATCATGCCGACCGTCTGTCGGAACAGGTCGCCATCGGTAATGCCAAGGAAGACATCGCCGACTTTCTGATCCTGCCCAAGCGCCGCGAAGACGGCGTCGTATGCCGATGCCTGCGAACGGTTCAGGCCAAGCTCCTGCTTGGAGCGCCGGGCGACGTTGACGACGATGGTGTTCGCAGCCGCATCCTCGTCGAGCGAAGCCTTGAACATGAAGGGGACAAGGTCAGTGGCGGTTGCAAGTCCGTCGAGGCCCTCGATCGCCCCGGCAGTGAGCACCTGATAGCTGCCTTCGGCGGTCGACACGTCGGCAAGACGGATGGAGAGCTTTGCGCCTTTTTCGAACGAGGCCGTGCCGGCAACGGTATAGGCGCTTCCCAAGCCGGCTTCCTTGTTGAGCGTGACGGCCAGCACGCCGTCCTTGCCGACATCGAGCGAGGCGATCTGCGAGGGCGTGCGCACATCGAGCATGCCGCCCTGGACGCTGACTGCAAGGTTTGCCGCATTCGCGAGGCTGCCGGAGAAGCGGGAGGTGCCGGCTAGCGTGAGGATGTCGGCGCCTCCGCCGAAATCGACGGTGCCGGCGAACGAGGAGCTTCCGGCCAGGCTCATCGTGTCACTGCCGCCACCGAAGGCGACTTTCCCCGTCTGCGCGGCATCGCCGGAAAGCGCCAGGGTGTTGCTGCCGGTGCCGAACGAAACGTTTCCGGTCAGCGAACCGTCCGCCAGTTCAAGGCGATCGTCGCCGCTCCCCAGCCTGACGTCACCCACGATCGAGGGGGCGTCATAGCCCGATGCAACCTGCGTCTGCTTCACCGTCACGCCGCCGGTTGCAGCGGACAGGTCGATGGCGATGTTACGGCCGGAATCGGCCTTGGCGCCGCTGGCAACGATGCTGCCGCTGTTCTCGATCAGTGCGACCGTGCCGCTCCTGTCGACGATGGCGCTGGCCGAACCGTTCTCGCCAGCCGCGGTTGCCTTGATCGCGCCGCTGTTACGGATGGTGGCAAGGTTGGCGCCTTGGGCAATGTGGATGGCGGTCGTCTGCGCGCCGGTGGCATTGCCGCCGCTTGCCGTTACACTGCCGGAGACGCGCAGTTCCGGAGTCGAAGTACCTGCTCCGATGCTCACGGCCGTGGCGTTTGCGCCATTGGAAACCGCCGCGACGCTGCCGGCAATGCCGATCCCGTTGGCGATCGTGACCGCACCGCCGCGCCCGCCGATGGCAAGGCCGGTGGCATCGATGCCGGAATAGAGGCCGCGGCCTTCGACAGTGCCGTCGATCTGCAGGCCGTACCGGCTGGCCGTGCCCGAAACCGGTCCGATGGCAATGTCATGGTCGGCGGCGCCGATGACCATGGCCGGTGCCTTGCCGTAGGAGACGACCTTGGCGGAGCCTTCCTTGGCATCCTCGATCCCGTCGCCGTCCTCGTCGGCATTGTTCGGGTCGGTATCCTTGGGCGCCACGGCAAGGACGATGCCGCCCGAGACATTGCCCTCGATGACCAGCGCTGACCCACCCTGGAGCAGGTCGTCCGCGTCGAGCTTGGACGTGTTCGAAGGCACGGTGGTATAACGGTAGCCCGTCGACGCGACGGTACCCTGGACGACCATCGCGCCATCGACGTCGCCACCGAAGTGCGCGCCGACAGAATCCTTGCCCTGGACCGATACGGAGCCGGCCAACCGCACATTGCCGCCGATGTCGCCCGCTTCGATGCCGATAGCGCGGTCGCCCAGCACCGTCGTTTGCCCATCGTGCACGAAATCCCCGGTCAGCGGCCCACCCAGCGCGATGCCAGCCGAATCGTTGCCTTCGACCACGATCTTGCCGCTGTTGACGATCTTGCCGGTATGGGCGCCCGTGGTGCGGATGCCGTAGCGGTTGGAGCCGAGTGCGAAGGGGCCGTCGAGGTCGCCGTCCTTGTCCCCATCGGTCGGTTCATATGGTTCGTCGATGGTGATCGTGCCGGAATTGACAATGTCGCCACTCGTTCCGGCCGATGCGGCAATGCCGACCGCGCCGTTCGCATTGCTGACGCTGATCGCGCCGGCATTGGTCACCTTGTGGTTGCTGTCCATCGTCACGGCGGTGCCGGCGGTCAGGACGACCGAGCCGTCCTTGGTGATGTTGATCGCATCGGCGGCGCCGTTCTTGATCGTCGAGGTGCGCCGCGGCGAGGTCTTCTTGGTGGTAACATCCTCGGCATGGGCGGCCGTGGTCTGGGCCGCCGCGGCAAGAGCAAGCAGTGCAGTAGAGGCAAGCAGGTAGCGCGACATCTCAATCCCTTCAGGTCGGTTACGACCTTTGAGACGGAGACCTCCGCGGCCAGCCTTGAAGAAAACTTTCTAGAAGCGCGTATCGACGCCTACACGCAGGGTTCGCGGTCGTAGCGGCGTGACCTGTTCACGCCCGATGCTGAAGGGCGTTCCCAGCGAAAAGCGATTGCCGCGCGAATTGGCGATGTTGGTCAGCCCAACCGTTACCCCGAGCCTGTCCGTCCCCAGCCGCAGGTTCGCGCCGCTGTCGAGATAATCGCCCTGCGGTGCGCCCAGTTCCGGACCGATCCCGAGGCGCGAGCGGCCGACGTAGCTTGCCCAGCCATTGCCGGTGAGCCGCAGGCCGTTCCCGACATTGCGCTCCCAGGTGACGCCCAAACGCCCGGCGACATGGGCGATGTTGGGCACCTGCATCGTTCGCGCGGCAAGGAACAGCGGGGGAGTGTCGACCTTGCTGCGGTTCCAGGTCACGCCGCCTTCGACACGCAGTCCCGGGGTCAGCGCGACGCCGCCCGATACGCTGGCCGACCAGACGCGGCCGTCGCCGATATTGGCCGTGCTGGGCAGGCCTGAGCCATCGATGAAGTCTGCCTGTATGTCCTGCCAGCGGGTGTAGGAGAGACTGAGCGCAAAGTCGAAGGGGCCTTTGCCTGCGTGGCCGTGGCGGGCGCCGATTTCGAAAGTCTCCGTCTGGTCATTGCGGAAGCGGCGGACGAACTCGCTTTCGATGGCAAAGCCGCCCGGGCGGAAGCCCTCCTGGTATCGCATGTACAGCGCCGTTTCGGGCGCAACTTCGGCATGGAGCGCAAGGGAGGGCAGGAACGTCTCGAGCGAGCGGTTGGCCGTGACCTGCGCCAGCGCCATTGCCAGTTCGCGCGAGACGTCCTCTCCCGAACCGCCGAGGCGCGAGTAGGTGAAGCGCCCACCCGCCGTTGCCACCAGGCTTTCCATGAGCCGCAGGCTTGCCTCGCCGTAGAGCGTCGCTTCATCGATGGTGTTGCGCACGCCGGTGGTCGAACTGCGCAGGAGCCCGCTTTCGAAGCGGCGCTTCAGGACCGTGGTGTTATGGGTGAAGCTGGTGCCCAGAAGCCAGCTGAAACCGTGCTTTTCAGGCATCCAGACGCGCGTTTCGTTGGCGATCATGCGCGTCCGGTTGCGCTGCGCGAACAGCTGCGGCGCACCATCGGGCAGGCTGGCGTCGTAGCGCTCCATCAGGCGCTGGCGCACGAGGCCGGTGGTGGAGCGCAGGCGCAGGTCGCCTATGCGGCCGGAGACGACGAACTGGCCCATCGCATAGTCTGCGTCGGAACCTTCGGCGACGCGGGCGGAGCTGTTCATCGGAGCGCCGTAGCGATCGGCATACTGGCTGTCCTGCGCCTCGGTGGTCTGGCCAAGCGCGATGAGATCGACCGACCATTCGGGCGAAAGCTCGACGCGCGCGCTGATCCGGCCGCCGAGTATGTCGGTGCGGTTGACGTTGCTGCGGCCCAGGACCGGCTTGTCGATGTAGCCGCCCTGCCGGACGGTATCGAGCGTTGCGCGCAAGGCGGCGCTTCCGCCGGAAAGGGGCAGATTGACCGTCGCACTGGCATCGCCGCCGATAGCCCCGCCCTGCGTCAAAGAGCCGCCCAAGGTACCGGAGAGCAAGGTCGCGCCCATGACCGGGGCATTGGGGACGATGCGGATGATACCGCCCAGCGATCCTGCGCCGTAAAGCGTGCCCTGCGGGCCTTCGAGGACTTCGACGCGCGCCGTGTCGGACAGGCGCAGGTCGGGGTCGGGCGCATTGTAGGCGAGCCGCAGGTCGCCGAGGTACTGGCCGACCGTCGCCTGAGTCGGCCCGGTGAAGCTGGAATCGGCGATGCCGCGTATGAACAGTTTGTTGCGCCCGCTGCCAAGGTGCGTGGAAGTGACGGTCGCAAGGCGCTGCGTGATCTTTTCCGTACCGCCGATACCCCCGGCTTCAAGCGCCTCGCCGTCGAGGATCGCAACTTGTCCCGGCACCTGATCGATACGCAAGTCGCGCTTGGAGGCGATGACCACGATCGGTTCGGGCGGTAGAGCGCGCTCCGGCGCGGCGGCCGGGGGCGTCTTCCGCGCCGGGATTGCGGATCTCGCGATCGGCTTCGGCACCGCTTCGAGCCGCCATGCAGAAGGGGCGACTTCGACAGCACGGGCGCCTGCAGCGCGGGCCAACCGCCGTACCGCCTCGTCGGCCTGCATCCGCCCGCGCAAGGAGGGAATGGGCCTGCGGGCAATCTCCGGATTGGAAACCACGATGCTGGTCCCGGTCTGCCTGGCAAGATCGCTGACCGCATCGCCCACGCTGCCGGCGCGCGTCGACACCATGGCTTCACGCGCCAGCGCCGGGGCGGGCAGGGCCATTGCGGCCACCAGAAGCCAGATCGCAGCCTTCACGTTCAGCGTTCGCCGATGATCCAGCCATCGCCTTCCCGGCGCACGTCGAGATCGAGTAGAACAGCCAGCGAGCGCGGGTCCTTGCGGATCGGATCGAGGCGCAGGGAACCCGAAACCGATCCGGGTGACGATCCCGGTGCGGCGGCAAAGGCAATACCCGTGCTGCTTGTCAGATCCGAGGCCACCTGTTCCAGCGATGCCGCGCTGAAAGTCAGCCGGCCTTCATGCCACTCGCCGACCTGCTCGGGTGATATAGCCTCCAGCGTAATGCGGCCGTCTTGCCCGTTTTTGCGCAGGATCTGGCCGGGCGAAATGCGCTGGTTCTGGTCTTTCGGATTGAACTGCACCGCACCTTCTGAGACGGCGACGCTCAGCTGCGCTCCGCGATGGCGCACGTCGAAAACCGTGCCGACATCGACCAGTGTGTCCTCTCCCACCTTCAGGCGGAAGGGCCGCTGCTCATCGTGGCGGATGGTGAAAAGCGCCTGCCCCTTTTCGAGGCGGGCATAGCGCGGATCGTCGCGGTCGAGTTGGATTGTCGTGTCGCCGGCCAGATCGATATGACTGCCCGCAGCGAGCGCGACTGTCCTCGCCGCGCCGGGCGCGACTTCGATTTGATAGAGGTCGCGCGAATTCGCCTGCCAGAGCGCTAAGCCGCCGACCAGCGCCAGTGAAGCGGCAAGTGCGCCGCCAATCCAACTGCGCCGCGCAATGCGCGCGGTGTTTGTTTGCGTAGCCGCAAGATCGTCGTCGTTTGCAGCGCCCACGCCTGACACCAGCCCCGAAGCGTCAGCGACGGCGGCGGCCACTGCGTCGTAGGCCTCACCGTGCGCGGGATCGGCCTCAAGCCACAGGGTGAAGGCTTCCCACTCCTCGAACTGCGGGTCGCCGGCCCGCACAGCCCAGTCGAGGGCTTGCTGCCGGATCGTCTCGTCAATCGTCATTGCGCCCTCCTTCTGCCCGGAAGACGGAGACGACGGGCTCAAGCCTCATCGCGGGTTTCCTTCCACTCGCTGATTGCCCGATAGGCGCCGCGCAGATCGCTCTCCACGGTACTGAGGCTGACACCCAGATCGCGGGCGATGTCCTTCTGTGCAGCCCCGTCGATGCGGTGGCGGCGAAAGACTGTCGCCGCGCGCGGGCCCAGACCTTCGAGCATGCGCAGGATCATCCCTGCTTCCTGCGCTGCGGCGACACGTTGCTCGGCGGAAGGTTCTGCCGGCGGATGGCCGGAATGCGCCTCGCTCCAGTCGCGATCGCGCTTCTCGGCCTGTCGGCGCGAGCGGTAGCGATCGATCATCAGCAGGTCGGCGGTGCGGTAGAGATAGGACAGGGGCGATGCGACCGGTCCCGGTCGGCTCGACGAGATCTTCACCCAGACTTCCTGCACGATATCCTCGGCCGCATCTCCCGCGCCGCGTGCGCGCAGGAAGTTCAGCAGCTTCTCCCTGTTCTCCAGGAAGGCCGATTCAAGACCCGAACGGAAAGGTTGCGAAGTCACATACAGCCGGAATGATTCTGGTTCGTGCGAGCCAGATAGACTGCCTGTTCCACCAGGGGAAGGGGCCGGCGGCGATCATTTGATCGCCCCGCCGGATTGACGAGGCGGTGCACGGGTTTGTCTGAGCGCGCTGCCCGATCACGTCACGTCGGGCAGCGCGCGCAGGAGGTCAGGGTGCGATGGTCACCACGACTTGCGACAGGGTTCCCGAAAAGGTGCTGTCCGCGATCGTGTAGTCAGGATCGACCGGGGTGATCGTGTCGCGACCGATGTCGAGGCCCTCGGTATGCGACATCCATCCCGCGACTGTCCTGCCGATGCGGCCGCTGGCGATCTCCTTGCCGTCGAGCAGGATGGCAAGCGTACCCGGGGTGCCCGGCTTCGGCGCGTCGGCGGTGAAGCGTGCGGTTAGCTTGTGCTCACCCGCCCCCACGGCAACGTCGCTGCGCACCGAGAACTGGTCGTCTCCCACGGCATTGTAGTGGAACACCGGCTTGCCGTCCTTGAGGTAGAAGGCATAGCCGCCGAAGCGTCCGCCCTGAGTGATGATCACGCCATTGGCGCCGCCTTCGGGGATGGTCGCGTCGGCCTCGATCGTGAAGCTGCGCCCGATGGTATGGGGCGCGGCATCTTCGTGAATGCGGGTAAGGCCCGGGGTATAGACGAAGCGCTTGCGATGGCCGCCCAGCGTCGGGCGCCCTTCGGTTCCCTGGCTGTAGTCGTGGATCGGCAGGATGTTGTTCTTCGCCGCTTCCTCCCAGAACAGGTTCTGGAGTTCCTTGAGCTTGGCCGGGTTCTTTTTCGAAAGATCGACCGCGGTCGTGAAATCCCTGTCGAGGTTGAACAGGGTCCACACGCGCTGGTCGGGGCCGATGTCTAGGCGGCGATCGCCGGATGCTCCGGCTTCCCAGGCCGCCCGCTTGGGCAGGGTTCCGGCCATCCAGCCATCCTTGTAGATGCCGAAGTTCTCCATCATTTCGTAGATCTGGGTCCGCCGCGCAGACGGTGCCTTGGGCTGGGTGAAGCTGTACTTCAGGCTGATGCCGTCGATCGGCTTCTGCTTCACGCCGTCCAGCACTTCAGGGGCCTTGACGCCTACTGCGTCGAGCACCGTGGGCATGATGTCGCTGACGTGGGCATATTGGGTGCGCCATGTCTTGCTGTCGGTGATGTGCCCCGGCCAGGAGATGACCATGCCATTGCGCACGCCACCGGCCTGCGATGCAACCTGCTTCCACCAGGGGAAGGGCGCGTTGAGGGCCCAGGCCCACTGGGCCGGGAAGTGGTTATAGACCTCCGGCCCGCCGAAATCATCGTAGTGGCGCGCCAGTTCCCCGAAGCTTTCGGAGCGGCCGGTGATCGACGACTGTTCGAACGCAAGGCCCTGCAACCCGCCCTCGGCACTGCTGCCGTTGTCACCCTCGATGTAGACGATCATGGTGTTGTCGAGCTGACCCGAACGGCGCAATTCGTCGATTACCCGGCCGGTCTGATAGTCTGAATAGGCGACGGTCGCCGCAAAGACCTCCATCAGCCGGGCATAGACCTTCTTGTGCTCGGCATCGAGCGAAGACCAGGCCGGCATGGAGTCCGGGCGTGGGCTGATCTTTGCATCGGCAGGCACGATGCCGATCTTCTTCTGGCGCTCGAAGATCTGCTGGCGCAGCACGTCCCAACCCTGATCGAACTGGCCCGCGAACTTGTCGATCCACTCCTTGGGCGCATGATGCGGCGTGTGCGAAAGGCCCGGAGCATAGTAGATGAAGAAGGGCTTGTCGGGCGCCACCGCATGCTGCTTGCGGATCCAGTCGATCGCGTGATCGGCCATGTCGGCCTCGAAATGATAGCCCGGCTTGTTGTGCGGCGGCTCAAGCGGTGTCGTGTTCTCGACGATGCTGGGGTTCCACATCGATGTGTCAGCCGAGAGGAAGCCGTAATAGTACTCGAAACCGAGGCCGACCGGCCAGCGGTCGTAAGGGCCGGCCATGCTCATTTCCCAATCGGGGGTGAGGTGGCCCTTGCCGAACATGGCGGTGTTGAAGCCGCTTTCCTTGAGGATCTGCGCTATGGTGCCGCCGGATTTGGGGATGACCGTGGTGTAGCCGTCGAAGCCGGTCGGAAGATTGGTGACATTGCCCATGTTCACGTTTTGCGGCAGCCGCCCGGTCAGCAGCGACGCGCGCGTGGGCGAACATAGCGCGGTCGTGTTGAAGCGCGTGTACTTCGCCCCATTGCGGGAGAGCGCCTCGAAAGTGGGAGTGGGTACCGGTCCGCCGAAAGTGCTGGTGACCCCGAAGCCGACATCGTCGGTCATGATGACGAGGACATTGGGCGCATTCTTCGGCGCCGTGGGTTCGGAGGGCCATTCGGGCGCGTGCGTTTCGGAAACCGTCCGGCCGACCTTGCCTGCCATTGGGTCCGCAGCTTGGGCGAGGGCCACTCCGGGAACGATCGCCGCTGCCAGCGCGGTGGTGCCGATCCAGCGCAGTCGCCTGCACACTTGCCCGGGATTCCGGTTCGGTTGGGTCATCGCTCAGGTCCTCTCTTCATGCTTTGTCATGGGATCGGAGTGTCGGGCCGATCGCCGGGTGTAGGGCACCGGGTGGTGAGGAGCCGCTTTCCGCCACAGGACAGCGGTTCCTCACTTTCCGACCTATCAGTACTTGAACGTGATTTGCGCCGTGACCGTGCGCGGATCGGCAACATAGCCGATCTGGTCGGCGTGGAAGCCTCCTGCCGTGCCCGTCCCGCCACCTGAACTCGGAGCGTCCTGTGCGCCGTTCACATAGAACGTGTTGGTCAGGTTCTTGCCGATGATCGCGAACTGCAGGTGGTCGTCCTTGGTCGACAGCCGGATTTGCGCATCCAGAACGCCGTAGCTCTTCTGGCGCGAGTAGGGATTGCCGAAAGCAGTGGGCAGGTAACCGCTCTTGAAGCGACCGTCGGCAGACAGACCGATCTTCAGGTTCTCGCTCACGTCGGTCTCGTAGCTGGCGCCAAGAGCTCCGGTCCACTTCGGCGCATTGGCCAGTTCCACGCCGCTCAGGTCCTGCGCGGGACGCGGGATGGTCGTGTAGCAGCCCTGGGCGATGGTCTGGCCGGTCCAGCATGGCGCGCCGTCATACTTGTCGTAGGCGGCCTTGTTGTAGTTGAGCGAGCCATGCAGTTCGAAGCCGGGCAGGGCATAGGGCGCGAACTGGAAGTCGCTTTCGATGCCCTTGGTAATGGCCGAACCGGCATTGTAGGTCGTGAAGGCGAAGACCGGCGAATTGAAGAAGTCGATCTGCAGGTCCTTGTACCTGTACCAGAAGGCCCCGAGGTTGAAGCGCAGCTGGCGGTCGAACAACTGGGTCTTGATGCCGCCTTCGAAGCCGCGCGCGGTCTCGGGTCCGAAGGTGAAGTCGTCGACCGAAGCCAGCGGACCGTAGATCCCCGAGTTCGAGAAGCCGCCCGACTTGTAGGCCGACTTGTAGCCTGCATAGACCGTCACGGCATCGCTGGGCTCCCATGTCACGGTGAATTCCGGTGACCAGTTGTCGAACGTCTGGTTGGCGGTCAGCGTCACGCCCGGCGAGAAGACGCCCAGCGCCACGAGGGCCGGGTTGGAGTAGGGCTGAAGGAAGCTGCTGTCCTTGGTTTCATGCGTATAGCGTACACCGCCGGCCAACTCGACCTTGGGGATCGGCCGGAAGATCGCTTGTCCGAAGATGGCCAGGGTTTCGCCCTTGGTGGTCGAATCCTTGGAGTTGCCAACGAAGCGGTATCCGTCTGGCGCATCCGAATTCTCGAGCCCGGCCTGCGCCGTCCAGGCCAGGTAATTGCGCTTGGTGGTCTGGTAGAGGCCGCCGACCATGAAGTCGAACATACCGCCGAAATCCGATGTCGCGCGCAGTTCGTCGGAAAAGCTGTGGTAGCTCGTGTTCTCGGTGGCGTAGAGGCCCACCGGCGATGCCGAGATGACGTTGGCATCGATCCGGAAGATGTTCCTGTTCCAGTTGTAGTTCGCGACGTTGGTCAGGGTGATATTGCTGTCCAGCTCGTAGTTCACCGTGCCGGTCACGCCCCATGACTTGTAGGTATTGCCCGGCGATCCGTCGGAATTGCCGTTGGGAATGTCCTGCGCCACTTCAAGCGGAGCGGAAGCCTGGTAGGTACGGAACTTCTTCTCGCACGGCACATTGGGATTGAGCTGGGCTTGGCCGCCGTTGCAGTTGTAGAAGACGTAGTTCGACAGCGGATTGTCCGAACGTGCGTCGTTGAAGCTCGCTTTCAGGTTCGCGGTCAGGCGGCTGTCGGGCTTCCAGACAAGGGTAATGCGGCCGAGCAGGTCGCGCGTGCCCTGCTTGCGGATCGGTTCGGGGGCGTTCAGGAAACGCGTGGTGCCGGTCGCCACGTCGGTAAGGCGCCAGGTTTCGGCCGCTCCACGATTGGGTAGCAGCGAGCCGTATTGCTTGCTGGCGCGAACCGCGAGGCGCGCTCCGAAGGTGTCGCTAAGGGGGCCTGAGGCGATGGCCTCGCCGGTCAGCTGCTGGGCATTGGCTTCATAGCCCACCCTGGCGAGGAATTCAGGTGCGTCGCCCGGATCCTTCGTCGCCATGGAGATCACGCCTGCCGTCGCGTTCTTGCCAAAGAACAGGGCCTGTGGGCCCTTGAGAATCTCGATCTGGCCGAGGTCGAAGAAGCCTTCGTTGATGGTGCGGCCCTGTCCGTAATAGACCGAGTCCACGACGACGGCGACAGATTGCTCGAGGCCGATGGAAGTGGTGTTCGAGCCGATACCGCGCAGGACCAGCGTCGCGCCCGAGCCCGTGCCGGCGCGGCCGACGGAAAATTGCGGGGTCGATGCCGAAAGCCGCTCCAGGCTCGTCAGGTCATATTTCTCGATGGTCTTGGCATCGACGGCGGTGATCGCGACCGGAACGTCTTGCGTCGATTCCGCACGCTTGCGTGCCATGACCACAATTTCGCCAATGCCGCCGCGAGGCTCGTTGTCTTCGGCTCCCGTGGCCGCGGACTGATCCTGCGCGCGGGCCGGAATGCCTGCCAGCAGGCCGGCCGCGGTCCCGGCAAGCAGCAGATTTCGAACGCACTTGTAGTGTGAAATGGCCAAGCTCTCTCTCCCTCGATCGCTTCGCACTTTGCGGAGCGTGCCCGCAGCGGTGCTTCCCCCGCTTGCTCCGGCATCATGGTCCGAGGCTAAAGTTAAATCACCTGTTTGTTTAATTAGTGTGTTTGAAAATGACCTGAAAGCCTATACCCTTGGGCCCGGTCCTGTGGCAGAGGAATGAAATGCAGAGCAAAAACAGCGAGAGGACTGCGGCCAGCGAGCGCCCGCCAAAGACGAAGCGGTCGGAAATCACGCGTCAGGTCATCCTGGAGGCGGCAGAGAATCTGTTTGCCAACGACGGGATCGAAGCCACGTCGATGCGCGCCGTCGCTCTGGCTGCGGGTCAGTCAAACGTCGCGGCCGTGCAGTATCACTTCGGCGACAAGCAGACCTTGCTGACCGAAATCTTCGAATGGCGCGTGCAACTTATGGAACCGCGCCGACAGGACATGATCCTGCAGTTCGGTTCCATCGAAACCTGCACGATGCGCGAACTGCTCTCGATCATCTTCCTGCCCTATCTGGACATGCGCAATGAAGCGGGGGCGCATGTCTACGCGCGACTGCTGCTTGAGTATCTTACACTTTACGGACGCTTCGCCCTGCAGCACCCGGCCGAAGATCCGCAACGTCAGGATCGCGCCATCGGCAGGGCCCTCAAGGAATTCGATCGGCGCATGGATGCCCATCCAGCGATGGCCCGACGCCTGCACCTGACCATGATTACCACAGGATTTCTGGGCGTAATCAGCGAGTACGACCTGCTCAAGGCAAAGGACCGGGCAGAGGTCCCATTGGAAGATCTGGTCGTCCAGATGATCGAGTTCTCCGCCATCGGGCTTGAACATCTGGAATAGGGGGCAGGCTCAGAAGCTCATCCAGCCGCCTCAAATGGCGTTTGGCCCACCGCTTTTGATGTATTCCACCGAGAGGCGAAAGGCGAAGCGTCTCACAATTTGGACACGTTCCGCATCGATGCCCGCTTCGGTCAGGATCTCGACCCAGTCCTCCTTGCGGAAAGAGCGGGCGATCGACAGCTGGCCGTCTTCGCGCACGATGCGGTGAACTCCCATCGCCCGGGCCAGCCAGGGAAAGCCGTGATAGGCGAACCGGTGGCGATGCAGGTCGCTGATGAGCCAGCCACGACGCGCCCGGCTGTCCATGTGATGCAGGAAGGCCGTCAGCTGCGCATCGCTCATGTGGTGAGTGACCTGGCTGCTGACGATGTGATCGAATGTTTCGGGCTGGTCGGCATAGTCGCCGGTTCGAAAATCGATCCCGAGATCGTCAGGAGTCGCGCTACGCGCGATCGGCTCGCTTCTGGGATTGATGTCGACGCCGACGAGTCGCGCCGCGATCCCTTGTCTTTGCGCCCATCGGGCGACGGCGCGCAGCAGGTCGCCATGGCCGAACCCTACGTCGAGAAGGCTGAACGCGGTCACCCCCCTCGTGGCCTTGCGCAGATAGGCTAGTGCGGGATGGGCCGTGAACGTCCAGCGATTGACCCGGGCCAGATCGCGCAGGACCTGCGCATAGGTCCCGGCGTCCAGATCCAGTGCATCCATCTGTTCGTCCTGTCGGGATCGCACTGCAAGCGAAGCCATCGCCATTCTCCCCTTTTCGGACGGTCGCCCGGCTCCTCGGCGCCAGACGCAGCAATCTGGCGTTCATGCGCGTTTCACGATCAAATGCATAGACTGTCCAGTCTCAAGGCGTGATAGTCGCGCTCATGCAGAGCAGGCGTGAAGGGTTCGAGCACCTTGCCGACAGATACACTCAAGCGTTGTCATCGCTGCATACGGAGAGCCTGTTGCATCAGATGAAATGCGTGCCATTCGCCGTTGTCGTGGGGCTGACTGCACTGGCAGGTTCCGCCAGTGCAGCTCCATCCCGCGGGGTCTTCGGCCACTGGCTGACCGACGACGGTGCAGGGATCGTTGAAGTGAAGCGTTGCGGCGCATCGCTCTGCGGCACCCTTGTGCGCGTTCTCGATCCCAAGGCACCTGCCCATGACATTAACAATCCCGACGCCTCACTGAGGGGCCGCCCACTGGTGGGGGTGCCGATCATTTACGGCATGCATCCCGACGGCGATGGCTGGAAAGGCGGGCGGGCCTACGATCCGAAGGCGGGCCGCAGCTACCGCGCTTCGCTTGCCCTTGGTGAAAAGGGCCGTCTCGATGTAACCGGGTGCATACTGTTCCTGTGCCAGACCAAGCATTGGACCCGCGTTGCCGAGGAGAGTGGCCGTTGACGAATGAAGACATCATGGCCCTCATCGCCCAGGAAACCGGCATCGAGCGCGAAAGACTGCAGCCAGACGCCACGCTTGCTACTCTCGACATTTCCTCGATCGACCTTGTGAGCGTGCTTTTCGAGATAGAGGACCGCTTCGGCGTCGAAATACAACCGGAAGACATTCCACCCGATTCCACGCTCCAGCAACTGATCGACCGCATTACGGCCGGCGCCGGGGCATGAGACAAAGGGTCGTCATCACCGGCATGGGCTGTGTCAGCGGCCTTGGCAAAGGGGTGGAGGCCAACTGGACAGCCTTGCGGGACGGGGCAGGCGCAATCCGGCCCATCGCGCGCGAAGGCATGGAAGGCATCGCTTCGTGGATCGCGGCGGACGACAGCGCGACTTCGCGTCTTTCATCAACCGATCTGCGCCCGCTGGGCAAGCTCGATCCGCTTTCCCTCCATGCTCTGGAAGCGGCGAGCGAGGCCGTCGCGCAGTCGGGATTGTCCGGCCATCGGGTGCTGCACGATCGGACCGCGATCCTCATGGGGTGCGGCAGCGGGGGCAATGCGACCATCGACACCGCCTATCAGCGACTTTACGGGCAGGGGCAGGCCAAGGTTCATCCGCAGACCATTCCGGCATCGATGATCGCGGCGCCTGCGGCGCAGATCGCCATGATGCTGAAGGTGCATGGTCCAACCTTCACCCTGTCCAGCGCCTGCGCTTCCTCCGCCCATGCACTTGGCGAAGCCATGCACATGATCCGCAGCGGGAGGGTCGACGTAGCGATTGCCGGGGGTGCGGAGGCGTGCCTTTCGCAGGGCTCGTGGACGGCCTGGCGTTCGCTTGGCGTGCTCGCGCCCGATGCCTGCAGACCGTTCTCCGTCGACCGAAAAGGCATGGTCCTGGGCGAAGGAGCTGCGGTTCTGGTGCTCGAAAGCGAAGCGCACGCCGCTGCACGCGGCGCTACGGTCATTGCCGAACTGGCCGGTTATGGCGCCTCCAGCGATGCCGCGCACATGACGGCTCCGGCTGTGACCGGAATAGCAGCAGCCATCCGCGCCGCCCATGAAGATGCGCGCCTGGACATCGATGAACCGGCGTTGATATCGGCGCACGGCACCGGCACCCAGCTTAACGATCCGGCGGAGGCGGCGGCCATGCGGGCGGTCTATGACACGGCGCTCGATCGCCATCGCGTCATCGCGACGAAGTCAGCGCACGGACACATGATCGGTGCAGCGGGAGCGGTGGAGTTCCTGCTGGGGGTCAGGAGCCTTGTCGAAGGCATCGCCCCGCCCATCCTCAATCACCTGGGCACGCCTCCCGATTGTGCCTTGCCGCTGGTCCTTTCGCGGCAGGCCATCGATCACGAGGTTCTGGTGTCGAACAGCTTCGCCTTCGGCGGCCTCAACGCCGTACTGATCGGACGCAAGCCATGACTGCAGTGACGGCCCATGTGAATCGTATCGGTACGGCCAACCCGCCCCACGGCGTACACGATGCCTTCCTGCGTTTCGCCACGGCCGGTCTGCCCGACGACAAGACGCGCAAGCTGTTCGGCCGCATGGTCGAGCGGTCGGGCATCGAGCAGCGCTTTTCGTTTCTCGAGCCGGTGACCCTGCCTGACGGGACGGTCACCGATCGGGACGATTTTTACGGCACCGGCGAATGGCCGAGCACCGCAAGGCGCATGGCGCGCTATGCCAGCGACGCGCCGCGCCTTGCCCTCGCTGCCATCCACGCACTCGATCCGGACATCGCGGCACAGGGCATTACCCACCTCATCGTTGCCTCCTGCACCGGTTTCATGGCCCCCGGGCTCGATCAGGTCATTGTCGAAAGGGCAGGGCTGGATCCGCGTATCGAGCGCACCGTCGTCGGCTTCATGGGCTGTTATGCCGCCGTCAATTCGCTGCGCCTCGCCCATCATATCGTCCGCTCGACGCCGCAGGCGCGGGTCTTGGTCGTCACGCTGGAGCTGTGCAGCCTTCATTTCCAGCGCACTGCCGACTTGGGCAAGCTGCTGTCGATGCTGCTTTTCGGCGATGGTGCTGCGGCAGCGCTTGTCACGGCGGAAGCGGAGGGGATCGCTCTCAGGGATTTTCGCGCGGCGACGATCGGGGGAACTGCCGATGCGATCACCTGGGACATCGGCGATCAGGGGTTCGACATGCACCTGGGTGGCGAAGTCCCGGCGCGGATCACCGAAGCGTTGCGCCGGGAGCGCGACATGCCCGAAGGATTGCTGCGCGGTCAGGCACCAGAGGAATTCTCGCTATGGGCCGTCCACGCCGGCGGTCGGACGATACTGGATGCGGTGGAACAGGGGCTATCGCTTCCGGAAGGTTCGCTGGCACCATCGCGCGCAGTCCTGCGTGATTACGGCAACATGTCTTCGGCGACGCTGATGTTCATTCTCGCGCATATGCTCGAACGTCGCGAGCAGGGGCGACCACCGCAACCGGGCCTTGCCATCGCCTTCGGTCCGGGCATGGCGGCGGAGAGCTTTCGTTTCCATCTAGTGGGTTAAGATGACCGACGCGCTGATCCTTGGTGGGGGACTGGCGGGAGGCGCGGCAGCAGCGCTGCTCGCCCGCGCCGGGAAGTCGGTCCACCTGATCGAACGCGAAACGGGGCCGCATCACAAGATTTGCGGAGAATTCCTCTCTATCGAAGCGCATCAGCACCTGGCCGACCTCGGCATCGATGCGCAGGCGCTGGGCGCTGTTCCGATCGATCGTGTGCGCCTGGTCTCGGGCCCTTCCCAGATCGAGGCGGCTTTACCGTTCACCGCTCTCGGCCTCAGCCGTCATATCCTTGACGAAGAGCTTCTGGAACGTGCGCAGGCAGCCGGTGTAACGCTGGAGCGGGGCGTGCGGGTCCTCGAAGTGGCCGGATCGATAGTGCGCACCAGCCATGGCGACCGCGTTGCCAGCAACGTTCTTCTGGCGACGGGCAAATTGCCCGTGCGGGAGGACCGGCAGGAGCATAGGGAGAAAGACGCTGATCCCTATGTCGGCTTCAAGATGCACTACCGCCTGTCGCGTCGGGCGAAGGAGCAACTTGCAGGCGCGGTGCAATTGACCCTGCTCGAAGGCGGCTATGCGGGCCTGCAGATGGTTGAAGGCGGCCGTGCCAATCTTTGCCTTATCGTCAAACGCAGCCGGTTTTCCCGGATCGGCCGGAACTGGTCGGACATGCAGGCATTGCTGGCATCCCTGCCGCGCGGCGGCGAGTGGCTGGCCGAAGCCGAGCCCTTGTTCGACAAGCCCGTCACTATCGGCAACCTGAGTTATGGCATGGCTTCGGCTTGCCCCTCGGACGACCTTGTATTTCGCTTGGGGGATCAGGCGGGCATGACAGCATCGCTGACCGGTGACGGCATGGCCCTTGCCCTGCGTAGTGCCTTTATCGCTGCCGAATGCCTGCTCGAAGGAAAAGGCGCCGCCGACTATCGAGAGCGTCACCGTGCCGAGACCGGGCTTCAAATCTCCCGGGCAATGGCTCTGCAGCGCGTTCTCGAGCAGCCAGTGCTGCGAACGATGGGCATTGGCCTGCTTCGCGCATGGCCAGGACTGTTGACGTATCTCGCTTTTGCGACGCGATTGACTCAACGGCGCCCTGAACCCGAATTTGGATTTGCAGGGTAAGGTGGATTTTCCCGGTCAGAACGAAGTCGTCATCCGCAGGGCAATTTCCTCCTGATGAGGGACAGGTCGGCCCGGAGCGATGGCCCTGTTCCCGCTGCTGGCCTCAAGGCTCATCAGTGTGTGATTGAAGAAGCCAGGACCAGCAACGGGCATTTCGAACACAAGGCGGGCGCCATGCGCTGCCGCCGGATCTCCATTGGTCATCCGCATGGCATCGTCCTGCAGGGAGTGTCCGCCCCAACCGCCTTGGGCAAACCATCCTGCGCGAATGCGCCAGTCTGCAGCGTGCTTGATCGTCGCATCGACGCCGGCCTCGACTGACTTTGTCTTTGCAACGAGCACGGCCGATTCCCGATCCATCCTGCTGGTCATTCCAGCGTGTGCGAGCAGCCGCAATTCCATGTCCGCTCCCACGTCCTGCCAACCTTCGATGCTGACCCGGCGAACATGAACTTTCATGCGCGCATCTGCGCTGGGTTCGTCCCCGGCATGAACCGAGCGAAGCGACAGAAAGCTCAGCCCCCAGCCAGAATCGCCATTATCGTTGATGAACAGTTTGGTCTTGGCCCGGTCCAGATTGATCCGATCGGATGTAGACCAATGCAGGTCGGCCGGCACTACCCGCTCCGACCGGGCGCTTGGCAACTTGCTCTCGCTGGCATGGGCCGGAACCGATGCGGTCGCGGCAATCAGGCCCACTATTGTCAGGCGTCGGCGCATCGTCACGGCCTCCACGATTGCTTCCGTTGCGGGGTACCGTAACTGGACGCCACCGCACGCCGCAATCCGCAGCTTGGCACGCAATTCAGTCGTTCAGGCAGAGCCTGTCGTGTAGATCACTCGCTCGCAGCATTCCAGGCTGCGACGATTTCCCGCGCCTTTGCGGAAACGGTCGCAACATCATGTCCGGGCTTGAACAGACTGCCGCCAACTCCGATCCCGAAAGTGCCGGCAGCGCGATATTCGGCCAGATTGGCGGGACCTACCCCGCCCACGGCCCAGATGCGGGCATGTCTGGGAAGGACTTCGGCAATGGCCTTGATATAGCCGCTGCCCAGCGACGCGCCCGGGAATAGCTTGAGGTCACGGGCCCCGGCGTGAATGGCGGCAAAGGCTTCTGTCGGCGTCAGGAAGCCGGGCAATACGTCCATGCCAAGATATATCGAACGGCTGATGACCTCAGGATCGACATTGGGGGAAACCATGAAGGTTCCGCCAACGCCAGCGAGCGTTTTGGCCAGCTCGACGGAAATCACCGTGCCACCGCCGATGGCGGCCCGATCGCCAAGCGCGTCGACCATGGCGGCAATCGAATCGGCCGGATCGGGCGAATTGAACGGCACTTCGATGATGCGGATGCCTGCATCGATGAGCGCTTGCCCGATGGCAACCGCCTCTTGCGTCAAGATCCCGCGCAGAATGGCTGCAATGGGCGGAGCACCGCTTGCCAATGCCTCTTCGATCTTCATTTCGGAGTTCCTCTTGCCAGCCTGAGCCCGGCTACGACTGCCGCATCGCCATCAATGCGGGACGTCTTGCATCCCATGCTGCTCAAACTTCTTTCGTAAAGATTGCATAGGGCGGGGTCCCCGATGAGCACGACGCTCGATCCCGCGATTACCTCTGCCTCGACTTCACTGCCGATCAGAAGGCCGGAGATGTAGCCGCGCGACCAGTCCTTCGACTTGCCGTCGAGCATGCGCGCGGCGCGCGCCTCGAACAAGGCCGAGGTAAGCGGCTCGTCCGCTCTTTCAATTCCACGCGCAAAACCGTCTTCGAAGCGGCCATTCCCCGGGGTGTCGGGGCCGGTCAGGGTCGACTGGCCGGCCAGCAGCGCGAAGAGTTCGCCCGTTGGATGCGTTCGGAAACTTGCGATCGTGCCATTCTGCAATCGGACCCACTTGCAGTGCGTGCCGGGCAGCACGACGAGATACTCCCCTTCGGCAAGGGCCGGATTGAGCGCTACGGCGCCGAAGACCTGTGTCTCCTCGCCGCGCATGACTTCGGGTACACCGTCGTTCGTGCGGCAGCTCAAACCGGGAAGGACCGAAACTTTCACTCCAGCGACCTGCGTGACCGCGCACGAGCCGAGCCATGTGGCCGCGCTGGCGGGACAAGGGGCGTATTGCGCGGGAATGAGCCCGCCCGGTGCACCAGCCATTCCGCATAGGGTGACATCGGAAATCCTGCCTTCGCCGAGCCAGACTTCCAGCCTTTCGGCCAGGACGGTCTCTGCAGGTGTTTCGAGGGCACCTGTACCGGGGCCGTTGAGCCGCGCGGTGACCTCCGCTCCGCTCATCCGGTAAAGCCGCAGGCGACTGGTGCCCCAGTCGCCCAGGACGAAATCCCCGGTCATGGCAGCTCGCGCACCATCATCGACACGTTCGATGACACCAAGAAGAAGTCCACGTCATGTCCCTTTTCTAGTCTTCTTGCTTCAAGCCAGATAACACGCTTTCGCTCGAAGGGTTCTGAACATCGTTGCGCGCGCCGCGCACATGCTCGACTGCTCCTTCGCCCGGACGTTAGTCGATGAACGGTTCGACGCTCACGCGCCGGCCGCGCAGGAAAGCATCGGCCACGAGGCGCAAGGGATCGATATCGACGTCGCTGCGTCCGCCACGGATGAGGTTTGCGAAACGCGCATAGAGGCCGGGATATTCCAGATCCTCGTTGTGTTCGGTGCCGCTGGGCAGGGCCAGCACAGCGCCGCCGCTGGACAACTTGAGCGTTCCGGCGTCCGTCTCGACCACGATGTCCCAGCTCTGCGGGCCGGTCTGCCGCCAGTCGAGATCCATGTGGATCTCGGCACCTGCCGTATCGCGAAAGTGCATGTCTGCAGCGATCGGGGCCGCACGGTTTGCCGGGATGCTGAGCGTTGCGTTCGTGAGGAAGACCGGGCGGTGCAGGATATGGGTCAGGATGGACAGGGCGTTGATGCCCGGATCGAATACGCCAAGTCCGCCGGGTTCCCAGATCCACGCCTGCCCCGGGTGCCAGACGCGAACGTCCTCGCGCCAGACGATCGAGACTTTCTCGATCGTGCGTTCGGCCAGCCACGCGCGCGCCGGCGCGACGCCTGCGGCAAAGCGCGAATGCCATGCCGCGAAGAGCGACACGCCGATTTTGTCCGCACGGTCCCGCAGGGCGACGACTTCGCTCAGTGTTGCACCCGGCGGCTTCTCGAGGAAGACGTGGACGCCGCGCTTGAGCGCTTGCGTGGCGAGGTCGTAGCGGACCTGCGGCGGAGTGCAGAGCGAGACGGCGTCAATCGCCGGCCCCTGTTCGAGCAGCTCGTCGAGGCTGGCGAAATGGGGAATGCCGTCCAGTCCGGCGTCGTGCGGGCTGACCGTTGCCGCCAGGCTGAAGGTCGCGTTTCCGGCGATGGCGGGCAAGTGCTGGTCGCGAGCGATCTTGCCAAGCCCCACGACGGCAATGCGGATCGGGTCCATGGTTCAGAGCGCCCTGACCGCCACGGCCCGTTCTTCGGCCCTTGCAAGCGGATTGGATACCGGCAGCGTGAACGGAAAAGCCGATATCTCGAAGACGTCGCCTTCCTGCGTCGTTACCCCGTCGCTGAACGAGAGTGTCGCGGTGCCGAAGAAATGGACGTGCACGTCGCCGGGCCGGCAGAACAGGCCGTACTTGAAGTGATGGTGTTCAAGATTGGCGATGGTGTGCGACATGTTCGCCTCGCCGGACAGGAACGGCTTTTCCCAAAGCGTCTTGCCGTCGCGCAGGATCCGGCTTGTGCCTTCGATGCCTGCTGGTGCAGGCCCCAGCAGCAGCTCTGGCCCCAAGGCTGCCTGCCGGAGCTTGGAATGGGCGAGCCAGAGGTAGTTGTGTCGCTCGGTCACATGGTCCGAATACTCGTTGGCGAGTGCGAACCCGATGCGATAGGGCGTACCGTCCTCGGCAACGATGTAGATGCCTGCTACTTCCGGTTCCTCACTGCCGTCCTTGGCAAAGGCTGGCATGAGCAGAGGATCGTGCGGGCCGACCAGTTGCGAGCCGTCTCCCTTGTAGAACCATTCCGGCTGCTGGCCGACTTCGCCCGGCGCCGGTTTGCCGCCCTCCAGGCCTTCGAGGAACATGCGCATGGAATCGGTCTGCTTCTCGCTGGCCATGGCATCGCGATGCATCTTGTCGCGCCCTTCGGCCGAGCCGAGATGGGTCAGGCCGGTGCCCGAAAGGATCAGGTGCGCCGGATCTTCGTGATCGATGGGGGCCAGCAGACGGCCCGCTTCGAATTCCCCACGAATGTCGACGGCTTCGCCCTGCTTGCAGGCCCTGGCGGTTTCGGCCAGCGTTTCGCCCGCGGCAATGGCGCGCAGCGCCAGTTCGCGCACCGAGGTGACGCCCGACAGGACATGCGCAGCGTCCCCCTCGGCAAGAATAACGGATCGCACGCCATCGGTCGTGCGATGCTGGAGCAGGCGAAGATAAGTCATGTTTCTCTCCCGGGCCGCGGCGCGCGCTGTGTTCCGGGCGCGCCGCGGTTAGGTGTTTGCTGTCAGCCGAGTTTGAGAGTGCCGTCGATCAGGCGGGGCGCGCCATCGCCGATCGCGCTGTCGCGAAGTTCTTCGGGCAGTACGTCCTGTGCCAGGTTCTGGTAGCTGACCGGGCGCAGGAAGCGGTCGATAGCGAGGCTGCCGACGGACGTTGTGCGCGGATCGGACGTGGCCGGGAAGGGGCCACCGTGAACCATCGCGTGGCACACTTCGACGCCTGTCGGCCAGCCATTGGCAAGGATCCGGCCGACCTTGCGCTCCAGCACCGGCAGCAGGCGCGAAGCCAGGCCCTCGTCGGCTGCGTCCATGTGCAGGGTGGCCGTGAGCTGACCTTCGAGACCGGCAAGAACCCTGGCGAGTTCTGCCTCGTCCTTGCAGCGCACGACGATGGAGGATGCACCGAAGACTTCATGGCCCATGGCCTTGTTCGCGAGGAACGCTTCGCCTGTCGTCTGGAACAGGACGGCGCCGCCGTGGGTGCGATCTCCTTCTTCACCGCGAGCCAGCGTCTCGACACCGGGGCAACCGGAGAGCGCTTCAACGCCCTTGGCATAGGCATCGCGAATGCCGGTTGTCAGCATCGTCTGCGGCTTTGCCTGCGATACGCTGCCGGTGGCTGCCGATACGAAGGCATCGAGTCCGTCGCCTTCGATGGCCAGGATGAGGCCGGGGTTGGTGCAGAACTGGCCCGCGCCCATCGTCAGCGAACCGACGAAGGCGGTGCCAAGCGCTTCGCCGCGCGCCTTGAGCGCTTCGGGCAGGAGCAGGACCGGATTGATGCTCGACATCTCGGCATAGACGGGGATCGGCACATCGCGCGCCTGCGCAATGCGGGAAAGGGCCAGACCGCCGCCGCGCGAACCGGTGAAACCGACCGCCATGATGCGCGGATCGCTGACGAGCGCTGACCCCAGATCGTTCGAAGGCCCGACAAGGTGCTGGAATACACCTTCCGGAAGTCCGCAGGCAGCAACGGCCCTGGTGATCGCCTGTGCGACCAGTCCACCGGTGATCGGATGTGCCGGGTGCCCCTTCACAACGACCGGGCAACCGGCGGCCAGCGCCGAGGCGGTGTCGCCACCAGCGGTCGAAAAGGCCAGCGGGAAGTTCGAGGCGCCGAATACGACGACCGGGCCGACCGGGATCATGCGCAGGCGCAGGTCCGGGCGGGGGAGGGGCTGACGCTCGGGCATGGCCGGGTCGATGCGCAGTTGCTGCCATTGTCCCTTGCGCACGACATCGGCGAACATGCGAAGCTGGCCGACGGTGCGACCGCGTTCACCTTCCAGGCGCGCACGCGGCAGTCCGCTCTCGGCCATCGCGGCCTCGATCAGCGAATCGCCGATGGCCAGAATCTCTTCGGCGATTCGTTCGAGGAAGCCAGCACGCTCTTCACGGGCGGTGGCACGGTATGCGTCGAACGCAGCATCAGCTTTAGCACAGGCTTGCGCAACTTCCGCGGGGCCATCGACATGCAAGGGCTCGCCATGGGGCTGACCGGTTTCGGCCACTACGGATCGGAATTCTGTCATTCGGGGTCTCCCTATTTACTCCGACATATTATGGGCGGACGGCAAACGCAATGTTTGTCGTTCCTTCCTTGTCTGAGGGCTGTTAGGGTCGTCGCGGAGGTAACGGAAATCGTGACAGAGGCTGAACTGAGCAAGGAAATGGGTGCCGTAAAGGCAGCCGAGGAACCCCGCGGTCCGGGCAGGCGCCTGCATGGCGCGATTGCGCATAAATTGGGGACGGACATCTTGTCAGGCAAATACGCCCCCGGCGATGTCCTTTCGGGTGAAGTCGCCTTTGCCGAGGAGCTTCAGGTTTCCCGCAGCGCCTATCGCGAGGCGATCCAGGTGCTTACCGCCAAGGGGCTGGTGGCAAGCCGCCCCAAGGCAGGCACGCGGGTACTGCCGCGCGACCGCTGGAACCTGCTCGATCCCGAAGTGCTGGGCTGGGCTTTTGCCGGTGAGCCGGACATCGAGTTCGTGCGCAGCCTGTTCGAACTGCGTGCCATCGTCGAACCGGCTGCTGCGCGCCTCGCTGCGCAACGGCGCGACAAGGCCGACCTCAAGGCCATGAAGACCGCCTTGGCCGAAATGCGGCGCCATACGCTCACGACCGAAGCCGGTCGCGCGGCCGACAGGGATTTCCACGCTGCGATCCTGCATGCCACCCGCAATCAGGCGCTTATGGTCCTGAGCGCCAGCATCGGCGCTGCCGTCAATTGGACCACGCAGTTCAAGTTACGCGCGCGCGCACTACCGCGCAGTCCGATTCCCGATCACACCAAGGTCTACGATGCCATTGCCGCCGGTGACGGCGAGGGCGCGGCGGAGGCGATGAATGTTCTCGTCGATCTGGCGCTCGAGGATACACGCAGTGCCATGACGTCCTGAAGGCACTCGCCCGCTCGGCAATCTCTCCTGGAATTGAGACGGACACAGGGCCGATGACAATGTCACCGGCCCTGCCTGCGATCTGGCTTTCGCATGCTCAGGGTGCGGTGACGGGTTCAAGCACCTCGTCGGGAAGGGCATGTGTCGGCTTGCTGCCCCACAGCGCGTAGAACAACACATAGAGTTCGCAGGCCGCGGTCAGCAGGAACGAGGTCTGCAGCCCGTAATTGTCGGCGATCCAGCCCTGAACGATCACCAGCGCGCCGCCCGCGATAGCCATGACCAGCAAGCCCGACCCCTCTTCGGTGAGCGGCCCCAGGCCCTTGATGCCGAGGGTGAAGATGGTCGGGAACATGATCGAATGGAACAGGCCCACGAGGATCAGCGACCACATGGCCACCGGTCCATGGGCGAAGCTGGTGATCATCATCACCACGAAAGCGCCGATGGAAAATGCGGCCAGCACCCGCGCGGGATCGAAACGCTGCATGATCGCGGAGCCGGCGAAGCGGCCGACCATCATGCCGCCCCACAGGAAAGTGAGGTAGCGTCCGGCCTGCTCATGGGTCAGGTTGGCGATATCGGGCTGGCTGACGAAATTCACGAAGAGGTTCGCTACGCCGATTTCCGCGATCAGGTAGATGAAGATCGCCGGGATCCCGAAGACCAGGTTGCGGTGGCTCCACAAGGACAGGTGCTTGCGTTCCTCCTTCGCCACGCGGGCATTCGAAGTTCCCATGGTGGGCAGCGGGAAGCGCGCGATCACGATGGCCAGAACGACCAGCACCACCGCCACCAAGCCATAAGGCAGGATCACCGACTGGGCGTCGGCCATGCGTTCCGCTTCGCTGAGCACCGTACCGACTGCCGAAGTGCCGCTCTTGGAGCGGCCCAGGATCAGGTACGCGCCGAAAAGCGGTGCCAGCATGGTCCCGGCCGAATTCAGCGCCTGCACGAGGTTCAGCCGCGAGGAGGCCGTCTCCGGCTTGCCGACAATGGCGACATAGGGATTGGCGGCGACCTGAAGGAGAGTGATCCCGCTGGCGATCACGAACAGCATTGTCAGGGTGACGCCGTAGGATGGAATGCTGGCCGCCAGCATCATGCCCAACGCGCCGACTGCCATGATCAGTAACCCGACAACCAGGGACATCTTGTAACCGATCCGCTCGATCAGTTTTGCCGAAGGAATCGAGGCGACGAAGTAGGCGATGAACCAGACCGACTCGATCAGCGTTGTCTGCGTGTAATTGAGCTCGAACACGCTGCGCAGGTGCGGCAGCAGCGTGTTGTTGATGACGGTGATGAAGCCCCACATGAAGAAGAGGCTCGCAAGCAAGGTAAGCGCCGGGCCATAGCGAATTGCGGTTTCCTGCGCGGTTTCGGCGGAAGTGCCGGACGACGAGACAACTGTAGGCATGTCTATCCTCTCGAACGGGGTCCGCACGACTTCATTTGCGAACCGGCTTGCGCTTTTTCTATTTGTCGGACTATATCCCGGGGCAAGCTCCGTCAATGGGGCGCGAAATTTCCACGCTGGGTCTGGAGCAATCGGGAATGAGGAATCTGAAAAAGGCACTGGCCGGCGCGGCGGTCGCAGTCATGGCGGCAGCGCTGTGCTCGGGCGCACAGGCAGCCGAGGCGAAGCGCGAGATCGCCGGCACTCTTGCCGATGGAAGCGAAATAAGTTCTATCACCCTGAAGGCCGACAACGGCATTTCAGCAACGATCCTTTCCTATGGCGCGACCTTGCAGAGGCTGCTTGCGCCGGATAGCCAGGGCAATATCGCCGACGTCATCCTCGGCTACGACAAATTGTCGGACTATGTCGAACATCCCAATTATTTTGGCGTGACGGTTGGCCGCTATGCCAATCGCATTGCCGGTGGCCGCTTCACGCTCGACGGAAAAACCTTCCAGCTTCCCCTCAACGACGACCGGAACAGCCTCCACGGTGGCGATCGTGGCTTCGACAAGGTGGCCTGGCAGGTCGTCTCCGTGAAATCCGGCCCGACAGCCAGTGTCGTGTTGAGCCATATCAGCCCAGACGGCGACTCAGGCTATCCGGGCAAGGTTGACGCCACGGTCACCTACACCCTGGACGAAGCCGGAAATCTCGGCATCGCCTTCGAAGCCAAGACCGACAAGCCGACGGTCATCAACATGACCAATCACGCGATCTTCGACATGAGCGGTGAAGGATCGAGCAACGGAGCGATGGGCCAGATGCTGACGATTCCGGCCAGCACGTTTACGCCCGTCAATGCCAACCTGATCCCTACCGGTGAACTGCGCCCGGTCGCGGGCACCGTGTTCGACTTTCGCCAGTCGCGCCGCGTTGCGGACGGACTGCGTGATGGCACCGACCGGCAGATCGTTTTCGGTCGGGGCTATGACCACAACTTCGCGCTCGACAAGGGCGTGACGGCCAAGCCGGAGCTTGCGGCACGGCTCGAGGACCCGGCTTCCGGTCGCGTACTCGAAGTGCTCACCACCGAGCCGGGCGTGCAATTTTACTCCGGCAATTTTCTCGACGGAACTTTGGTTGGCAAAAAGGGACACCTCTATCGGATGGGCGACGGCATCGCGCTCGAACCGCAGAAGTTTCCCGATGCGCCCAATCATCCTGACTTCGTCTCCGCCCGTGTCGATCCCGGCAAGCCCTACCGGCATGTCATGATCTATCGCCTTTCCACTTCGCGCTGATCGAAACGAACCGCCATGACAAACCAGAATTCGTCCAAAACGCCATCCACGAAGCTGAGATCGCGCGCCTGGTTCGATAATCCCGACAATATCGACATGACCTCGCTCTACCTTGAGCGATACCTGAACTTCGGCCTCAGCCTCGAGGAGCTGCGTTCGGGCAAGCCGATCATCGGCATCGCCCAGACCGGCAGCGACCTGTCGCCCTGCAACCGGCACCACATCGTGCTGGCCGAACGCATCCGCGAAGGCATCCGCGAAGCCGGTGGTATCGCCATCGAGTTCCCGGTTCATCCGATCCAGGAGACCGGCAAGCGCCCGACTGCAGGTCTCGATCGCAACCTGACCTATCTCGGTCTCGTAGAAGCGCTCTACGGCTATCCCATCGACGGCGTGGTTCTGACCACCGGGTGCGACAAGACGACCCCGGCACTGCTCATGGCGGCGGCAACGGTGGACATCCCGGCGATCGCGCTTTCTGTCGGCCCGATGCTCAATGGCTGGCACAAGGGCGAGCGGACCGGTTCGGGCACCATTGTCTGGAAGGGTCGCCAGATGCTTGCTGCCGGAGAACTGGACGATGAGGGCTTCATCAAGCTCGTCGCCTCGTCTGCGCCTTCGACCGGTTACTGCAACACGATGGGCACGGCCACGACGATGAACTCGCTGGCCGAGGCATTGGGAATGATGCTGCCGGGATCGGCGGCGATCCCCGCGCCGTATCGCGACCGTCAGGAATGCGCCTATCACACCGGCAAGCGTGTGGTCGAAATGGTGCATGAGGATCTCAAGCCCTCCGACATCATGACGCTCGAGGCGTTCCACAACGCCATCGCCGTCAACGCCGCCATCGGCGGATCGACGAATGCCCCGATCCATCTTGCCGCCATTGCCCGCCATATTGGTGTGGACCTGCCGCTCAAGGACTGGGAACGCGTCGGCCACAAGATCCCGCTGCTGGTCAACCTCCAGCCTGCCGGTGAATACCTTGGCGAGGACTACTACCGCGCCGGTGGCGTTCCCGCCGTGGTCGCCCAGCTCATCAAGCAGGGCCTGATCAATGAAGGGGCCATGACCGTCAACGGCAGGACCATGGGCGATAACTGCCGCGATGCCACCATCGAGGACGAGCGCGTCATCAAGACCTTCGACCAGCCTCTGGTGGAGGAAGCCGGCTTCCTGGTCCTGACGGGTAACCTGTTCGACGCCGCAATCATGAAGACCAGCGTGATCTCCAGGGAGTTCCGCGATCGCTACCTTTCCAACCCGACAGACCCGGATGCCTTCGAAGGCCCCGCCGTGGTGTTCGACGGACCGGAAGACTATCACCACCGCATCGACGATCCGGCGACCGGCATTACGTCCGATACCCTGATGTTCATGCGTGGCGCGGGTCCGATCGGTTATCCCGGCGCGGCAGAAGTCGTGAACATGCGCCCACCGGCATACCTCATCACAGAGGGCATCTCGGCCCTCCCGTGCATCGGTGACGGTCGCCAGTCAGGCACGAGCGGCAGCCCCTCGATCCTCAACGCCAGCCCTGAAGCAGCGGCAATGGGCGGGCTCGCCCTCCTGCGCACTGGCGACCGCGTGCGGATCGATCTGCGCAAGGGCACCGTCAACGTGCTGATATCCGGAGAGGAACTGGCAGAACGGCGTGCCGCGCTGGAAGCCGAAGGCGGCTATCCCTATCCGGCCTCGCAAACACCGTGGCAGGAAATCCAGCGCAGTGTCGTCGGCCAGTTGAATACGGGTGCGATCCTCGAAGGATCGGAGAAGTACCAACGCATTGCCCAGACCATGGGGCTGCCCCGCGACAACCACTGAGGGTAGGATAGACGAGGACGGGGTTCCTGCTGGACCCCGTCCGCCGAATGGCACGGCTGCTTGATCCGGCAAGTGAATATCGGATCCGATACCAGGATGCGAAAGGCCCGGTTCCAGCCCAAAGAGGGCAGGAACCGGGCCTTGTTGCATGGAGCATCAGTGCTTGAATGGATCGATCGTTTGGATCGTACCATCGGCATTGAAATGCAGTTCGGTCATCTTGACGTTGCGCAAATGGTTCTTCCCGCTCAGCTGCGTATCGTGGAAGAGAAGCCAGGTCTTGCCGTCCCAGTCGACGATCGAATGATGCGAAGTCCAGCCCTGCACGGGCAACAGGATGTGCCCCGTATAGGTGAACGGTCCATAAGGATTGTCGCCGATCGCGTAGTTGAGAAAATGCGTGTCACCGGTCGAGTAGGTGAAGTAATATTTGCCACCGCGCCTGTACATCCACGAGGCTTCGAAGAAACGTTTGTCGTGGTCACCGCCGAGCACGGGTTTGCCGTTCGTATCGAGTATCATGGCATCGCGCGGCGCTTCTGCGAATTCCTTCATGTCCGGCGCCATTTTCGCGACCTTAGGCATCAGCGCCGGCTTGTCGTCCTGCTTCAGGTCGACATCGCCGATCGAGGGATCGTATTTCCCGCTTGCCCATTTCTGGAGCTGGCCACCCCAGATGCCGCCGAAATACATGTAGCTGGTCCCATCGTCGTCGGTGAATACCGCCGGATCCATCGAGAAGCTGGACTTGATCGGCTCCGGTTCCGCCTTGAACGGTCCCATCGGCTTGTCGCTGGTCGCGACCCCGATACGGAAGATCCCGTCCTTGTCCTTGGCCGGGAAGTAGAGGAAATAGGTGCCGTCCTTGTAGGCTGCATCCGGCGCCCACATGCTCTTGCTGGCCCAGGGGACATCGTCCACGTCCAGCGCAACCGGCCCGATGGCGACTTTCCCGCCAGGCTTGTCCAACTCCAACACACGGTAGTCGCGCATGGCATATTGGTTGCCCAGGTCGTCATCGGGAATGCCGGTGTCGATGTCGTGGCTGGGATAGATGTAGAGCTTTCCGTCGAAAACGTGGGCTGAAGGGTCGGCCGTAAAGATCTCGGTAACCAGAGGCTGCGCGATGTACTTGTCGGTTTCCTGTGCCTTGGGCGCTTCCTCCGGCTTCGAACAACCGGCAATCGTTGCCACAGCCACCGCGAGAATCGCGGTTCTTACAAGCAAAACATTGGATTTGCGCATCTATTCCTCTCCGCGATGTGGGGTCATTTCCCACCTCATTACGCGATAGATAGCGCTACCATACGCACATTGGCAAGCTGAACTATCAAGGCTTGACTGTGCGCGCTCGTATGATAGCGCTACCAACATGATTGGGAGAGGTCTTGCTTCAGGCGCCGGACAGGTGCCGGTCGTTGCACGCATTTGCATGGTGCTGATCGCATCGCTGTGCGCGATCTGTGCAGGGGACGCTCGCGCCGAGGACGGCCATGCGCTGTGGCTGCGTTACGCCCCCTTGGATGAGGCTACTGCAATCGCGGTGAACGCCCGCCTCGGACCGCCCGAACTCTTCGGCAATTCTTCCCCGATGACGCAGGCTGCGCAATCGGAGCTGTCGCGCGGTTTCGACGCCATGCTCGGTCAGTCGGGGAGGGGGGTAATCCTCGCTCGGGCCGGTCAGCTTCCCGGTGGAGATAGCGGCCTGGCAGAGCCGCTGGCAGGACTGCCAAGCGGGGCCTATCGCATCGCACAGCGCCATGATGGCCGTGTCGCCGTCGTCGCCAATGACGATATCGGTCTCCTCTACGGCAGCTTTGCGCTGCTGCGTCATGTGGCAAGCGGTGCGAATCTGGACGCTATCGATGTGACGTCAGCTCCTGCCCTTCCGCTGCGCATGCTGGACCACTGGGATAACCCTGATGGTTTCGTGGAACGCGGTTATGCCGGGCGTTCGATCTTCAACTGGTGGCTGCTTCCCGATCATCTCGATCCGCGCCTTATCGATTACGCCCGGGCCAATGCATCGATCGGTATCAATGCGGTCGTTGTGAACAACGTCAACGCGTCTGCCTTGATGCTGACCCCCCGCTACATCGAGAAACTTGCGCGACTGGCGGACGCCTGGCGTCCCTTCGGCATCCGCGTTTGGCTGTCTGCGCGCTTTTCCGCCCCGCGTGACTTGGGTGGATTGAGCACGGCCGACCCGCTCGATCCGCAGGTTCGACGCTGGTGGACGGACAAGGCCGACGAAATCTACAGGGCCATTCCCGACTTCGGCGGCTTCCTGGTCAAGGCCAATTCGGAAGGCCAGCCGGGCCCGCAGGACTATGGCCGTACCCACGCCGATGGCGCGAACATGCTGGCGCAGGCGCTGGGGGGTCGGGGCACGGTGATCTGGCGCGCCTTCGTTTATGCCAGCGGTTCGGAGACCGACCGCGTCAAGCTCGCCTATGAGGAATTCACGCCTCTCGATGGGAAATTCGCCAGCAACGTGATCCTTCAGGTCAAGAATGGCCCGCTGGATTTCCAGCCGCGCGAACCGTTCCACCCGCTGTTCGGCGCCATGCCGCATACCCGATTGATGTTGGAAGCGCAGATCACCAAGGAATATCTGGGCTTTGCCACCCATCTGGCTTTCCTTGCGCCACTTTGGGCCGAAGCGCTGGGGGCAGATACCGGGCATGGCGAGGCTGGCCGCGCCCTTACCGTAGCGCAGACCCTTGCTCAGGGCGGCATGGCTGGCGTCGCCAATACGGGATCGGACCGGAACTGGACCGGTGGACATTTCGATCAGGCCAATTGGTATGCATTTGGCCGGCTCGCCTGGAACCCGGATCTGTCTGCCGATGAGATCGCCCGCGAATGGGCAGCGCAGACATTCAGTCGCGATCCCGCCTTTACCGTGCCCGTAGCGAAGACGATGGTCGGCAGCCGGCAGGCCGTGGTCGACTACATGACCCCGCTCGGCCTCGCTCACCAGATGGGGACCGGCCACCATTATGGACCGGCGCCGTGGGTATCCGATCTATCGAGACCGGAATGGAACCCAACCTATTACAACCGCGCAGACAAATCCGGCATCGGCTTTGACCGCACAGTGACGGGAAGCGATGCCTTGGCCCAATATGCGCCGAGTGTCGCGGCGCACTGGGCAGATGCCGCGACTATGGATGAGGATTACCTGTTGTGGTTCCATCATCTGCCATGGGACTTTCAGACACAGTCCGGACAAACCTTGTGGCGCGAATTGGTGGCACGGTACGATCGCGGCGTTGCCGGCGTGGACGCAATGGCTGCGCAGTGGTCCGATCTGGCGCCATACGTCGATGCGCGGCGACATCGCGATGTTGCGGACTTCCTGGCAATCCAGAAGCGTGAAGCGCATTGGTGGCGCGATGCATCGATCGCCTATTTCGGTGCGGTCTGCGGCTGCGATCTGCCGCCGGGGACCCGGACGCCTGCGCATAGCCTCGACTGGTACGAAGCCCAGCGCTTCCCCGACGCCCCGGGCAATCCGTGATTTTGGCGAACAGGACAAGAAGGAGAGCAACGTGATCCGCAGCAGGTATCTGATCCTTGCCATGGCCGCAGCCAGTTTGCCGGCAGCCATTGCCGCACAGCCTGTCGCGCATGTCGCCGAGGTGGAATATCAGGCAGGTCCCCAACCTGAGACGGCGCCGGGGGCCTCCCGTAACCCGGTCCTGCCGGGTTTCCAGCCCGACCCTTCTCTGGTGAAGGTCGGGAAGGACTTCTACCTCGTCAATTCGACCTTCGCCTGGTTCCCGGGTATCCCGGTCTACCACAGCCGAGACCTCGTGAACTGGCGGCAGATCGGAAACGCCATAGACCGACCCGGCATGTTCTCCTTCAAGGGCATGCGCACGAACGATGCGATATTCGCCCCGGCAATCAGCCATTACGGTGGCAAGTTCCGCATTCTCGACACATGCGTTCGGTGTGGCGGGAACTTCATGCTCGTGGCAGATCGCCCCGAGGGCCCCTGGTCGGACCCGGTCTGGCTCGACTTCGAAGGCATTGACCCTTCGCTTTTCGTCGATGAAGACGGCAGTGCATGGGTGCTCAACAATGGCGCGCCCGAAGGCGAGCCGCGCTATGAAGGCCATCGCGCCATCTGGATTCAGCGCATCGATCTTGCCACGGGCAAGATGTTCGGCCCGCGCAAGGTGTTGATCGATGGCGGCGTGCGTCCTGAAGACAAGCCCATCTGGGCCGAGGGGCCGCATATCTTCAAGCATGATGGCTGGTATTACCTGACAGCCGCCGAGGGCGGTACCGCAGAGGACCATTCGCAGACCATCTATCGGTCCCGCCGCCCCGATGGCCCTTATGAAGCCGGGCCGGTCAATCCGATCCTGACCCAGCGCGATCTGCCGCCGGATCGTCCCTCGCGGGTCGAAGCGACCGGCCACGCGGACTTTGTGCAATTGGACGATGGCAGCTGGTGGGCGGTGTTCCTTGCCACAGTGCCTTTTGCCGGGCAGTCGACGCTTCTGGGGCGAGAGACATTCCTGCTCCCGGTGACCTGGAAGGACGGTTGGCCATCGATCCTGCCAAAAGGCGCTCCGGTTCCCCTGACAGTGAAACGCCCGCCATTACCAAGTGACGAGAGGGTGGACTGGACGCATTGGCGGGACACCTTCAACCTTCCCAAACTGGCGCCGCAGTGGCTGCACTTGCGGGATCCCGCGATCACTTCGTGGTACCGGATCGGCAATGGTCTTGACCTGACGGCTCGCCCGGTTGCGCCAGGCAGTCTGAATGGACAGCCTGCCTTTCTCGGTCGCCGCCTGCGCCAGCAGACCGCTCGTATCACTGCACGGATTGCCTTCACCCCCGAACGAGACGAAGACTTTGCAGGCTTGATGGCCTTCATGAACGAAGACCATTTCACCAGCATCGGGATTACCAGGATCGACGGAAAGCAAAGGATCGCCTTGCGCGAAAGGCGCCGTGCCGATCAGTCTCAAAGCGGCGTCACCGTCGCCAGCGCGCCGTTATCCGGCTCCGGCCCCGTCGAACTCGCCATCGAGATCGATCGAGGCACTGCCGATTTTGCATGGCGCCCTGCAGGACAGAAGGATTGGCAGTATCTCGCTCGCGGCCAGGACGTCGAACACATGGCCTCGGTTCACGGCGGCCTGTTCACCGGAACTGTAATCGGTCCCTTCGCGCAGCAGGCTACCGCACCCCAATAGGCGAATACCTGCATTTCTTGGTCCTACGGGACTTGCCGAAATACCGCGAGCGATTTATGATAGCGCTATCAAACGGAGGGGATTCGGGGCCAATGCCCGAAAGCTTAATAGATATCCTGCCCGCGGATTTCCGCGATGGCCTGTTTGCCGGACGCGCAGAAAGCGAGGCCGGGCCCCATGTTATCGCAATCCGCAGTGGCGAATTGTTCGACATTACCGATGACGCCGCGACAATGTCGGGCGCCGTGGCACGGCGCGCCTTTTCAGGCGGACGACACATGGGCCCGGTGGAAGAAGGCTTACCCGAAGGCTGGCGCCTGATTTCACCGGTCGACCTGCAATGCATCAAGGCCTGCGGCGTCACCTTCGCACTCTCTGCCATCGAGAGAGTCATCGAGGAACGGGCGCGCGGCGATGCAGCAAAGGCCGCCGAAATTCGCGACTTGCTCGAAGAACGTGTCGGCAGCGGCATCCGTTCCGTGGTACCCGGTAGCGACGAAGCCATGGCGCTCAAGACGGTACTGATCGATCAGGGTATGTGGTCGCAATATCTTGAAGTCGCGATCGGACCCGATGCCGAAGTTTTCTCCAAGTCTCCGGTTCTTTCAACGGTCGGCCATGGCGCGCTGATCGGTGTGCGTTCGGATTCGAGTTGGAACAATCCCGAACCCGAAGTGGTGCTGGTCGCCGATGCGTCAGGCACCGTTGTCGGCGCAACCTTGGGCAACGACGTCAATCTGCGCGATTTCGAGGGGCGCTCCGCACTTCTGCTATCCAAGGCGAAGGACAATACCGCATCCTGCTCGATCGGCCCCTTCATCCGTCTTTTCGACGAAGGTTTTACGGTTGAAGACGTGCGCGCCGCCAATGTCGACCTGCTGATTGAGGGAACCGACGGGTATCGGCTCGAAGGCACGAACCGAATGAGCGAAATTAGCCGGGATCCGCTCGATCTGGTCGATCAGACCTTGAGCGAGCACCACTATCCTGATGGGTTCGTGCTCTTCTGCGGCACGCTTTTCGCGCCCACGCAGGATCGCGACACGCCCGGCGGAGGGTTCACGCACAAGCTGGGTGACAAGGTCACAATTCGTTCGGAAAAGCTCGGAAGCCTCTCGAACATAGTCACGACGTCCCGCGATGCTCCGCCCTGGACGATGGGTATTGCGGCCCTGATGCGAAATCTCGCCGCGCGCGGCCTGATCGAAAAGGTCTGAAAAGCGCGGCACCACAACACCCTTCCGAGCGTACTTGAGCGGTCGCCAATAAGATGTGCCGGAAGCGTCGAAAAGGAATGAACCAAGATGGAAATGGCAAACACGGCTGCGACAGGTCGATACAGGTGATGGCTGGCGAAACCAAGGTTGAGGGGCAGCGAGCGATCTATCCCAGCCTTTCGGGCAAGCGGGTAATTGTGACCGGTGGCGCTTCCGGCATCGGCGAAGGCATGGTCGAGGCGTTTGCCCGCCAGGGTGCGCGGGTCACTTTTCTTGATGTCCAGAAGGATGCGTCGCTGGCTCTGGTCAAGCGACTTGCAGATGCGCCGTTCAAGCCGATATTCGAACTTTGCGACATTACCGATATCGATGCCTTCGGTAAGGCGCTTGAAAAGATTCTCACTTCGCTGGGCGGATGCGATGTCTTGGTCAACAATGCGGGAAACGACGATCGTCACGCGATCGAAGACATCACGCCGGAATATTGGGACGAACGCATGGCGGTAAACCTGCGGCATCAGTTCTTCGCCGCGAAAGCCGTGATCCCGGCAATGAAGGAAACGGGAGGGGGGAGCATCATCAATCTCGGTTCGATCAGTTGGCATCTCGGCCTGAAAGACCTCGTCATCTACCAAACCGCAAAGGCGGCCATCGAAGGGCTTACACGCAGCCTTGCACGGGAACTGGGACGTTGCGGAATCCGGGTGAATTCGGTGATCCCGGGCAATGTGCAAACGCCGCGACAGATGCAGTGGTATTCACCCGAAGGCGAGGCAGAAATCGTCTCCGCGCAATGTCTCGATGGTCGTATTCAGCCGCAGGATATAGCCGCCATGGCGCTGTTTCTTGCATCCGATGACGGGCGTTTCTGCACCTCGCACAATTACTGGGTAGATGCCGGATGGCGGTAAGTGGCCCGGTTTCGCTCGCCCTCGATGCCCGCGCGATGCTGGGCGAAGGGCCTGTTTGGGACACGGCGCGCCAGTGCCTGTGGTTCGTCGATATCAAGAGCCATGCGGTGTGGTGCCTCGATCCGCAAAGCGGCACTTCGCAGTGGATCGAAGCGCCGGATCAGGTTGGATGGGTCCTTCCGACCAGTACCGGTCGCTTGCTGGCAGGATTGAAAAGCGGTCTTCATCTGCTCGATCCGGTTACGCGGCAGTTTGAGAAGACAGCGACAATCCCCGGCGAACCGGCGCACAATCGCCTCAACGACGCCTGTACCGACCGGGCAGGGCGCGTGTGGTTCGGATCGATGGACGACAACGAAGAGGCGAAGACGGGGCGCTTCTATCGCTACGAACGCGGCACCATCGTCGCGGCCGGTCCTGCGGGAGTCACCATTACCAACGGCCCGGCGGTGAACGGTCGTGCAGACCTCGTCTATTTCAGCGATACCCTCGGCAGGAGGATATTTGTCGCTGAACTCGGAGAAGACGGCTTGCCGGGCGAACCGCGCCTCTTTGTCGATATCGCGCAGGACTTCGCCGGCGCCTATCCGGACGGTCCCGTGGTCGATGCTGAAGGGTGCGTCTGGACCGGCCTCTGGAATGGCTGGGCAGTGGCGCGATATTCGCCCGAGGGGCGACTGATGGAAACCGTGTCCTTGCCGGTCGCAAACGTCACAAAACTTGCGTTCGGAGGAGCGGATCTGATGACCGCCTTCGTCACGACTGCGCGAAAGGGCCTCGATGAGGCCGCGTTGGAAGCCCAGCCCCAGGCCGGCGGGGTCTTTACCTTCCGCAGCGGGGTGGCCGGACTGGCCACAACACCGGTGGAGATGACATGACCTATCGCTTCCCCCTTGCACTTGCCCTTCTCAGCGCTTCAATGCCGGCACTCGCAGCTCCTGCGCTCTCGCCGTACTGGACCGATCATGCCGTGATCCAGCGCGGAAAGCCGGTCGTAGTGGAAGGTCGCGCTGAGCCCGGCGAGCGCATAAGCGGCATGCTTGGCGATGAAAGCAGCAAGGCCGTGGCAGGCAGCGACGGGCATTTCGTCCTGCAATTCAAGCCCCGCGAAGCAAGTGGCACTCCGCTGACCCTTGCGGTCGGTGATCGCCAGATCCACGATCTGCTGGTGGGCGATGTCTGGCTGTGCTCTGGGCAGTCCAACATGGCCTTCATGGTGCAGCAGGGTCTTAACTCCGCGACGGAAATCGCGTCGTCCGCAGACGATGGACTGCGCTTGCTGCACGTGCCGGATGGTTCGGCAGTCAGTCCGCAAGCGCGCTTCAGCACGCCTGGCCAGTGGAATGCAGCCGCTCCCGATACAGTCCGCGATTTTTCCGCAGCCTGCTATTTCATGGCGCGCGAACTGCGAGGCACCCTTGGCGTGCCGGTTGGCGTGATCAATTCCAGTTACGGCGGCTCGCAAATTCGGGTCTGGCTCACTCCCGAAAGCGGCACGGCCCTCTACGGAGCCGGGCAGATGGACATGCTGCGCTCGTTCGGGACCGATGAACTGGGAACTGTCGCGCGTTTCGCTCCAACCTGGGAAGATTGGTATCGCCAGCACTCCGGCGGCACCATGCCTTGGGCAAAGCCGGACAGCCTGCAATGGCAGCCGGTGCCGCAGATCAGTGTATGGAACGACTGGAAGGGCTCCCCACTGGTCGACAGCCCCATCGGAACCGTCTGGCTGCGCAGGGAAATCGAACTGACCCCGGCGCAGGTGAAAAGTGGAGCAAGGCTGACGCTTGGCGTCATCGATGAAATCGACATGACCTGGGTCAACGGCCATCCGGTCGGCAATACATTCGGTTGGGATGTCGAACGCAATTATGATGTCCCCGCTCGCTTCCTCAAGCCGGGCAAGAACGAAATCATCGTTGCGGCTACCAATACCTGGAGCACGGGCGGTTTCACCTCGCCTCCGGAGACGCTGAAGTTCACACCATCTGGTGGGGCCGCAATCCCGCTGGCGGAGGGTTGGCGCTACAGCAAGGCGCCGATGCCTGAACTTCCCCCGCGCAGTCCCTGGGATACCAATGCCGGTATCGGCGTACGTCACAATGCCATGGTCGCGCCGCTCGGTCACGTCGCACTGAAGGGTGCTGCATGGTATCAGGGGGAAAGCGATGTCGACCTGCCCGACTATCGCGATCGCATGCGCGAACTCTTTGCCGGTTGGCGCAAGCAGTTTTCGCCCGACATGCGCATGCTTGTGGTTCAGCTGGCCAATTACGGACCGGTGCAATTGGCTCCCGCCAAGTCCGGTTGGGCGGATTTACGCGAAGAGCAGCGCCAATCCGTCTTGGCCGACAAGAATGCCGAGTTGGTGACTGCCATCGACATTGGCGAGCGCACCGATATCCATCCGGCCAACAAACAGGTTCTCGGCCATCGGCTTGCGCTTGCAGCACAGGGCATCGCCTTGCCTGAACCGGTGGAGGCTGTGCGCGACGGCGACGATGTTCGGATCCGCTTCGCTGGCGTCGATGGAAAACTCATCGCATGGAGCGGGAACGGTCCGCTTGCCTTCGAACTGTGCGGCGATACTCAGCCGAGTTGCCGTTATGCCATGGCGCGAATGAACGGCACCAGCGTGTTGCTGGCTGGCGACAGGAAGCCTGCGACCCGTGTTCGCTACGCCTGGGCCGATAGCCCTGTCGTCAACGCATACGATGACAGGGCAATGCCGTTGCCGGGTTTCGAACTCCCGATCGGCTCGCGTTGAACAAGGGCAGGGTAGGCGACGTTAGCCTTCCTGCCTGCTGGCTCCCCAGACCTTGCGGGCGAGTCCCGGTGCGCTGTCAGACTGGCGGCGCACTATTGAGTAATCGAGTTTGAGATGCACGGGATCGCTGGGCTTGCCACTGCGCTCAGCCCTCAATTCAGTGGCCAGCATTTCCAGGGCCTTGCTTGCCATTTCATGGATAGGCTGGCGGATGGTCGTCAGTTCAGGCCAGATGGTGCTGGCAATCGGCGTATCGTCGAACCCGCAGACCGTCAGGTCTAGCGGCACGTCGAGGTGACGACGCTGAGCGACTGCGACGGCAGCTGCGGCCATGTCGTCGTTCGAGGCGAAGATGGCGGTCGGCGGATCGGACTGGTCGAGCAAGTACATGGCTGCATCGATGCCGGAGCGATACGTGAACAGCCCCTGACGCACGAGGCCTTCGGGCACATCGAGTCCGGCTGCCGCCATCGCGTCGAGGTAACCGGTCAGGCGCTGTCCGCTCGCGGTCTGGTGTGGGTTGCCGATGACGAAGCCGATGCGCTTGTGACCGAGCGCGATAATGTGGTTCGTCATGTCGTAGGCGGCTTGATACTCGTCGATCATCACCGCCCAGTCTTCCGCATCCGCCGTACCGGGTCCGACCAGTACGGCGCGACTGTCCAACTGACGAAGCAGTTCCAGCAGCGGCTTTTCGTCGCATAGCGGTGGGGGCAGAAGAAATCCGTCGATACCGCTGTTTGTCAGGCGCCGGATGACTTCTTCTTCGTCTTCGCCGAATGCGCAGCGTTCGACCACGAGGTGAACATCGCTGTGGCTCGCTTCCTCCAGGCAGCCCATCAGGAATTCGCTGAGATAGGAAGCAGACGGGTTGGTGTAGAGCAGTGCAATGCGCAGTTGCGACGCGCCAGCCAGGCTCCGCGCGGCGCGGTTGGGCGAGTAGTTAAGCTGTTCGATCGCAGCCTGCACAACCTTGCGTGTGTCTTCGCGCACGCTCGCTTCATGGTTGATTACGCGGCTGACCGTCATCGGCGAGCAGCCTGCCAGGCGCGCTACGTCTGCAATCGTCGGCCGACCTAATTGCTTGCGGTTGCCCCTCTTTTTTCGGCCTGTTGCATCATCCTTTGCCATGTTGCGATCTAGAACCGGTTTCCATGGTACCGCAAGCAAATGATGTGCGCGGATCGGCCGTTATCCGCAATGTTTGGGCCGTTTACCCGGTCGATGGCGTCAATTCGCCTCTCTGACAGCGGCCTGGGCGTACTTTGCAATCGATCCATCGCCACCACGAAGCCTCCGTTACGGTATCCTGAAAATGGAAGGGCGCGGCCTTTTCCGCACTGCAAGACCGCGCCCTTCTTTGTGCCGGGGAGGAGGAGAAAGTTCCCCGGCGTCGGGGGGAAAGTGTCAGCGCTCGTCCCAGCCCTCCATTTCCTCGAGTTCCTTGCCCCGCGTTTCGTTGATGAACGAGCGTACGAGGAAGAAGCTGATGGCCGCGCAGATGGTGTAGAAGGCGTAAGTTAGTCCCAGGCCCAAGCCGCTGGCCATGCCCGGGAAGGACTGGACCACCGCGTAGTTCGCCGCCCATTGGGCAAGGCCGCACACGGCGAGGGCAGAGCCGCGCAATTGGTTGGGGAACATCTCGCCCAGCATGACCCACATGACCGGCCCCCAGCTCACATTGAAGAAAATGACGTAGAGATTGGCGGCGACCAGCGCGACCAGGCCGATCGACTGATCCAGCACGAGATTGCCCGCAGCGTCGAGCGTTCCGCTGGTAAAGACCCAGGTCATCGTTCCGAGGGTCACTGTCATGCCTGCCGAGCCGATCAGCAGGAGCGGCTTGCGTCCGATCCGGTCGACGAGGCCCATGGCCACGAAGCACGCCGCAATGGAGACGATTCCGGAGACGATGTTGCGTTGAAGGGCCGTTTCCTCGGATGCACCGGCCAGCTTCCAGAGGGTTTCGCCGTAGTAGAAAATCACGTTGATGCCCACGAGCTGCTGGAAAACGGCCAGAACGAGCCCGGCCCAAACGATCGGCCGCAGGATCGTGCCGGGCGCCATGACGTCACGCAGGCGAGGGCGGTGATCGTGCGAGAAGCTCGCGCGGATCTCCTTGACCTTGGCGGCGGCGGAGAAGGCGCCGAACAAACGCGCAAGAATGGCTTCGGCTTCGGCATCGCGCTTGCGGCTGACAAGGTAGCGCGGGCTTTCGGGGATGGTGAAAAGCGCGATCAGGTAGACGGCCGCAGGCACCGATTGCGCAAGATACATCCAGCGCCAGGCAGGGTGCCCGCCGATCATGCCAAGCGAATCGCCCGCTGCCTTGGCCAGGAAGTAGTTCACCACGAAGGCCAGGGTCAGGCCGGTAATGATCATGACCTGCTGAACCGATGTCAGGCGACCGCGCATGTGGGCGGGCGCGACTTCGGAAATATAGGCCGGAGAAAGGACGCTGGCTGCACCAACGGCCATGCCGCCGGCAAAGCGCGCGATAACGAAGATCGTGTGATCGGGCGTCAGTCCCTGAACAAGGGCGCCGATCAGGAAGATGACAGCCGAAATCATCATGACGCGCTTGCGCCCCATGGCGTCTGCCAGTCGTCCGGCGAGGAAAGCGCCGGCAGCGCAGCCGATCAGCAGTGAGCCGACCGTGAATCCGAGTCCGGCATCATCAAGCGCGAAAGCGTCGCGAAGCCCAGCCTGGGTCCCGTTAACTGCGCCGCTGTCATAGCCGAATAGCAATCCGCCAATAGTCGCAACCGCGACGATGGCGCCGACCAGCGACATCCTGACATTGTCTTGTCCGCTATCGTTCATCAGTTTTCCTCTCACCAGCCCAACATGCGGACTTGCCATTTTGTTAGCGCTACCTAAAACAGATTCCAGCAGCTGCGCAAGAGGTCTGTGCGAGCAGATCGATTAATTCAACCATGGGACAGGCAAAGTCCCGGTATCCGTGAATGCAGGGTGCGAAAATGCATGAATCAATTCGATAGAGGCTTCGATGTGTCGCCAGGCATGTCACATTGTGCGGAGAGGAAATAATGTACCGAACAGGATGGCGGTTTGCCGCGACCTTGGGACTGATGTCGCTTACACAGGCGGCAACGGCAGCCAGCGATGACGATGTAATCCCGATCGAGGTCGAGGCCGACAAAACCGGTGCGACGATCGACCGGAATGTCTTCGGCCAATTTGCAGAGCACCTTGGCTACGGCATTTACGGCGGTGTCTGGGTCGGCAAGGATTCGAAAATCCCCAACGTGCGGGGCATCCGCAAGGACGTTGTCAGTGCACTCAAGGCAATAAAGGTGCCCAATGTCCGGTGGCCGGGCGGTTGCTTTGCCGACGAGTATCACTGGCGCGACGGGATCGGACCGCAAAGCGCACGGCGTGCGACGGTCAACGCGAACTGGGGCGACTCTGGCGAACCGAATACATTCGGAACGGACGAATTCATGGATTTCGTCAGCCAGATCGACAGTGAGGCCTACGTTTCGGTGAATGTCGGTTCCGGCACCGTGCAGGAAGCGGCAGACTGGCTCGCATACATGACCGCGCCAGCCACCAGCGCGGCGGGCAAGGAGCGCGCTGCCAACGGCCATCCGGAACCCTACAAGGTTCGCTATCTCGGTCTCGGCAACGAAAGCTGGTCGTGCGGCGGCGCCATGCGGCCCGAATACTACACGGACCTGATGAAACGCTACGCCCGCTTTGTGCGCAACTACCGGCCCGAGCAGATGGAAAAGGGGGCCGAGCCCATGCAGCGCATTGCTGTGGGGCCGAACGGGCCGGATACCGCCTATACGGAGCAGGTCATGAAGACCTGGACGGAGCATGACTGGGCCTGGAATATCGAAGGTCTTTCGCTGCACTCCTACACGACCGGCGGTTGGCCACCGTCGATGTCCAGCACCGACTTCGACCGGAATGCCTACGCATCACTCATCAAGGAAACGCTGGGCATGGATGGGATGATCGCCAGCCATTCAGCCATCATGGACAAGTACGATCCGGACAAGAAGGTCCCGCTCGTCGTCGATGAGTGGGGCGTCTGGCTGGAACCCGCACCGGGCACCAATCCCGGCTTCCTGATCCAGCAGAACTCACTGCGTGATGCGATCATCGCCGCTTTGAACCTCAACATCTTCGCCCGCCATGCCGATCGCGTGCGCATGACGAACATCGCCCAGATGGTGAACGTCCTTCAGGCCATGATCCTGACCCAGGACGAGAAGATGCTGCTGACGCCTACCTATTACATCTACAAGATGTATGTGCCGTTTCAGGATGCCCGCTTCGTACCCGTGAATTTCGACGCGGGCACCTATCGCGAAGGGAACGTCGAACTGCCGCGAGTCGATGCGATTGCCGCGCGCGGGAAGGACGGCAAGCTCTGGCTGGCGGTGACCAACCTGGACCCTTCGCGCAAAGCGACGATTTCCGCCAGTTTCGATGGATTGGCGATCAAGGCCGTCTCAGGCGAAGTCCTGACCGGGCCCAAGGTCAATTCGATCAACACCTTCGACAATCCCAATATGGTCGTGCCGAAGCCGATCTCGGGGACGGTGCGCAAGAACAGTGTTACCGTTGATCTTCCGGCCAAGTCCGTCGCGGTCTTCCGGCTAGACGAATAAGGCAATGGCGGCGGCCCACCCGACTGGGTGGGCCGCCAGGCCGCGCAAGATCAACGGGTCAGGGCGGCATTGCCCCAGGTTACGGGATCGGGAAAGCGCATCGGCGTCGCGGACCGGGCGACTATTTCCACCAGCTTCACACCCGCAACATCGGCCTCGATTTTTGCGGGAGCCTCGCCGAAACGCATGGGGTCGGACCGGGCCAGCAACTTGCCGTCGCCGTAGACGGAGAAGGTCACAGGTTCGCTTCTGTCCCGCGCACTGTCGTCGACACCCACTTCAGCGGAAAAGTGCCTGTAACCGGCGTTACGGATTTCGAGGCGCGAGTTGGCAAGAACCCCGATCCCGCTTGCAAAACGGCGACCGGAAACAGCCAGTTCCTCGCCATAAGGCGTCGCATCCGCCTGGGCACCGCCCCAACCGCCGTAGCGCGGATGTTCGCCGTTGCCGTGGGTGGACTGCCAGGGCAGGATCGCACGATGGGTCATCGGTTCTGCCTGCGGAACGGTAACGCCATCGACGGCCGGGTTCACGCTGCCCGGCATTTCCGACAGATAGTAGCCATCGGCCAGCATGCGCTTGCCCTTCGCCTTGAATACCAGCGTCTCGCGCGGTGCCAGCGTGAACTTCTGCTCGCCCTTGAACCGCGTGGTATTGCCGGTCCACAGATCGGTAAGTTCGACATCGGCGCCGGCAAGGAACTTGAGGTGTTCGGCCGTGAGCACGACATCCAGAGGAGCGGAGGTCCGATTGAGGATCGCCACGCCCTTCGTGCCATCGGCCAGGGTCTTGGCATAGATCTGCACGTCGTCGGAATCGTAGGCGAGTACCGCCTGATTTCCGGCCGGATCCTGATCGAGAGCGATGATCCGTTCATTGCCAAGGATCGCCATCAGTTCGGGCGCGGCCTTGCGCAGGTCGTAGCCGATGATCAGGGGGGCATTGAGCATTGCCCACATGGAGAAATGGGTGCGTGCCTCGGTCAGGTGATCGGCGTCGAAATCTCCGTTGCCGATATAGAGCATGTCCGGATCGTTCCATGATCCGGGCTGCGCATAGAGCGCCCGCCTTGAGGTGCTGTCCATGTTGAACAGCATGCGCCCCCAGATCGGGAAGATATCCTCGCTCGTACGGGAGAGGTTCCCGACGTTCTTCGCCCACGAGCGCACGTCGGCCGATCCCCAGATGCAAAGCGAGAACACGAAGTCGTTGTCGGGATTGTAGCGTTCCAGTGCATCGGCCACTTTGCCGAAGAGAGCGCGCACGGCAGGAATGTCGGTCCGCCCCAAGGAATCGGAATCGATCAGGGGCGCAAAGGCGCGAAATTCCCCGGCTGCCACGCGCGGGTTGCTCTCCGGCAAGCCCCTGATGCCACAACCATCCACCTTGATCAGGTCAAAGCCCCATTCCGCGAAATAGAGGCCAATGTCCTGATCGACGTGATCGTAAAGCCCGACTTCACGCTCGGCCACGGTGCCGCTGGGCAAGCTGGCTTTTTCTTCGCTGTAGATCTGCCCGCAAGAGTTGCGCCCGATCTCCGAGTAGATGCCGGCTTTCAGGCCCATTGCATGCAGCTTGTCCGTCAGCGGGCGGAAGCTGGTCGTCCCGTCGCTGCGGATCGCCGAAGGGAAACGGTCGGTGCGGATGACGAGACGGCCGTCGCCCCCCCGCCGCGCCCACCAACCTTCGTCCAGATCGATGTAGCGATACCCCTTCGCCGCCAGCCCCGAAGTGACTATCGTTTCGGCAGAGCCGATGACCTTGGCTTCATCGATTTCGAGCGCAAACGCATTCCAACTGTTCCACCCCATCGGGGGCAGGGCGGCATTGCCCTTGTCGTAGGCGCTCCATGCGCCTTTCGGATCGAGTTCGTCGACATGGGCGGCTGTGGCGGTCAAAGCCATGATGGCAACCGCGCCAAGGAGGCGAAAACCTCGTTTCATTCGGGATCTCCCGGTTGGAGGATGAAGCTGTCAATGTCGAGGAAACCACCCTCGCTTTGCGTGTTGAAGCAGGAGAGCGCGAACTGCTCGCCCTGGAATGTGCCGGTCTGCCAAGCGAAGGCGAGCGGAAACGTGCCTCCCAGCGGCACCCAGTCCTTACCGTCGACGCTGTAGGACAGGCTGCCCTTGTCGGTCGTGAAATCGGCATTTGCGGCAAGCCACAAATCCGAACCCGAGATGGTCACTTCGGCGATCCTCACGTCCTCGCGCGGGCCGCTCACTGTGCTTTCCAGAACGCTCATGCGCAGGAACGGGTGCCCCTTGGGATCGCGGCTTGCCGCGATGGTAGCACTGTATTGCCCGAAAGTTCCGAACCCGCACCGATCGCCTGCACGCAAACCTGCAATGTCCAGCTTGACCACCGCACGACTGCGCGGTCCCTGGGCTTTCTGCACCAGGGTGTTACGCGCCGACCAGAGGTTGTCGGCACGCTTCGCATGAAGCCGTAGCCATCCCGGGCGTTCATTGAGCGACCAGGCGCTATCGTCCGGGTTGTGATTCCATTGCCACTGCATCCCGAGGCTAGCTTGCGTAAATCCGTCTGAAGAAGCGAGCTGCGAGGGCGGGACCCCGTCGATCGGTTTGCGGGCCCGTTCCGGCACTCTTCCGGGAGCCTCTGGGGTGCCCCAGATCGGCCAGTCATCCTCCCAGAACACCGAACTGAGGTTGGTCATTCGTCCGATCGATCCGGCGTCGACCATCACAAAACCGAACCAGCGGCCATCTGGCAGGTCGACAAGCGCACCCTGGTGACCGCCAGCCCTGTCGTCTAGCTGCTCTCGGGTCTCCCAGGGCCCGAAAAGGCTGCGCGAGCGTGATACCGTCAGCGCCATGCGCGGCGGCACAGCGTTGAATATGTAATACCACCCATTGCGCTTGACGATCTTGGATCCCTCGCCGCCCGGTACGAAATGGACCTTGCGGGAAGCCGCGACCCTGTCGAAATCACGATCGAGCGTCAGCAGCGTGATCGTGCCGTCGGAATTGACGGCCGTGGCAATATAGCCTGTCCCGTCGTCATCGATGAACAGGCCGGGATCGAAAGCCTCGCGGTCGAGTTCGTGATATTGCCAGGGACCGCGCGGATCCGGAGCATAGTAAATACGGGTGTGGAGCCCGACCGGCGTCACCGCAAGATAGAACATGCCCCGGTAGTGACGCAGGCTCGTCGCATAAAGTCCGCGCCGATAGCCGTTGCCGCCTTCAAGATCATAGGCCGCAGAGCCATCGATGCGTTGGACTACATGACTGTAGAACTCCCAGTTCACCAGATCCTTTGAATGCAGGATCGTGATGCCGGGGGTGTTCACGAAAGTCGTGGTGGCGAAATAGAAATCCTCACCCACGCGAATGATGTCGGGATCGGGATAGTCGGCATAGAGCACCGGATTGCGGAATGTACCATCGCCCTGATCGGCCTGCCAGACTTGAGCGGCGGCAGGGGCTTGGGCGAACGTGCAGGCACCCAGGGCAGCTGCCGTGGCGAGCAATGTCAGGCGCATATCGGAAAAGTCCCCGCAGCTGCGCGATCAATGCGCCAGGTAGGCGCTGAAAAAAGGCATGACGTGATTCTGGAATCGATCGGCCACGGCGCTGGTATGGGTGCCCGGATAGACCTCAAAGCTGTTGACGATACCGTAACTGTCGATCAGGTCATGCAACTTCCCGGCATCGACCTTCAGACCATCCTGATCTCCGACATCGATGGCAATCGCTGCATATTTGCGCAGGTTGGCGACATACTGATCGGCGAAGGCAAGCGGGGAATTGGCCATCCACTTGGCTATGATGTCTGGTCGGACCTTTCCATCCTTTACCGGCAGATCGAGATACAGCGGCGGATTAAGGGGATCGGGAGACCAGGCCGATGCCATGGCCAAAGTCCCGCGCGGACCGAAAGACAAGTCCTCCGAATCGACAGGTGTCTTGAGCCTGGCCACTTTCGCTTCCAGATCGGGCTCAAAGCTCTGCGGATCACGCACCGATAGACAGCACGGGCTCATCAGATAGAGCGCGCCGAATACATCTGCATGTTTGAAGCCTATGCGCGTTGCGCCGTATCCACCCATGGAATGCCCGACCAGCCCGCGGCTGCGTCTATCGGGAAGGGTGCGGTAATGGCTGTCGATATAGGCCACGAGATCACGTGAGACGAAAGTTTCGAAATCGCCGGTCGTCTGGGAGCTGGAATACATCGATCCGTTATATGCGGTCTTGCTGTCCGGCAGGACCACGATCATTTCCGTTGCACCTTGCGCGAAGGCTCCTTCGACCGTCCGGGGGACGTGGATCTCTTTCATCCATTGTTCGGCTCCGATGGAGTAACCGTGGAGCGCGTAGACGACCGGATAGCGCCTTTGCGGATCCTTGCCATAGCTGGGCGGAAGAACGACCACGACGTCGCGATCCGCGGCTTCGCCTTCGAGGTTGCCTTCGATGGCGATGGAATGGACCTTGATCCGCTCAATCGCGGTTGGTCTCGCTCCCGATACGGGGGCGGGAACCGGAGTTTGCACTTGGGCATGCCCGGGCAGGACTGTCGAAGCGAGTGCCAGCGCTGTTGATGCCATGATTATTCGCGATGGCCCCGACCGGTGCATCGCCTTGCTGCTGATCCCCTCAATGGCAAAAGACATCATATCGCGGATTTGCGCCATCTCATCCTGTCCCTTTGCGGATTGGTGCCGGATTTGTCTTTCGCAACGTATCGGCCCTGAAGCGCATATTTTGTCTGCGTAAATCTTCAGGGTGTCAATCTCGGATTGTACCGATTTCTTATCGCGACGGTGATTGGATATACTTTCTGGCAGATTTTAAGATCGTAAATACAGTCATGTAGGATCAATTCTCGTTGCAGATCACCAACAGGCGCAAAGAAGGTAGCGCTATCATTGAATCGCTGATAGGTTATTAACTCAGAGTCAAAGATAGGGAGAGATGGCCATGCGGATGCCGCTGAAAGGCGCAGGCACCGGGCTGGCGCTGGCACTGAGCGCATCGATAGCGCTGCCTGCGGCAATCGGGGCGCAGACACCCGATACTGTTCGTGCGACGATCGATGCCGCGAGCCGATCCGATGCGGTGACCCGTCATGCTTATGGCATGTTCATCGAGCCGATAGGTGGCCTTGTCGCACGCAGTCTCTGGGCAGAGATGCTCGATGACCGCAAGTTCTACTACCCGGTTGTGACTGCGGCGAAAGATGTTCCGCCGCCACCGAACCCGGAAGGAAGACCGGGAGTGATCTACCGCAAATGGCGTCCGATCGGAAGTGACGATGCCGTGGAAATGGACACATCCGATCCGTTCGTCGGCAATCAGTCTCCGAAAGTCACGGTCTCCAGCAAGGAAATTCGTGGCTTCGGCCAATCGGGCATCGGCATCGCAGCAGGTAAACGCTATGTTGGCCACTTGTGGTTGTCAGGCGATCCCGGGGTCCATGTTCAAGTTGCCCTGGCCTGGGGCAAAGGCCGCTCGGATCGCCAGATTGTAAGCCTCGATACGCCCCGGCCCGGTTGGCAGAAAGTCGAATTCGCCTTTTCACCCAAAACCGGCACCAGCGATGCGCGGTTGGAAATCACCGGAACGGGAACCGGCGCATTCAGGGTCGATGCGATTTCCTTGATGCCCGATGACAATATCGATGGCTGGCGCGCGGACACTACGGCGATTGCCCGTTCTCTGAATTCGGGAATGTGGCGGCTGCCGGGTGGGAACTTTCTGTCCGATTGGGACTGGCACGGTGCGCTGGGACCGCGCGACAAGCGCGCTCCCATGTTCGACCATGCCTGGAGCGCCATGCAGCCCAACGATCTCGGCATGGACGAATGGATGAAACTGACGCAGATCCTCGGCGTCGATCCATACGTCACGGTCAATGCCGGGCTTGGCGATGCCCATTCTGCCGCCGAGGAAGTGGAATATCTCAACGGTCCGGCCACCAGCGAATGGGGTGCCAAGCGGGCGGCAAACGGCCATCCGGAGCCTTATGCGGTCAAGTACTGGAACATCGGCAACGAGCCCTATGGTTGGTGGCAGATTGGCCGGACGACGCTCGACTATTTCATGATCAAGCATAACCGCTTTGCAGAAGCCATGCGCGCGGTGGATCCGTCGATCGTTCTGATCGGCTCGGGGGCCATGCCCGATCAGCTCAAGCCACGAGATGCCAAGGAAAATCCGTCCCTGGACAGCATCCGGCACAAGTTTGGCACCGTGGAAGACTGGACGGGCGGGCTGTTTGCCAAGGCATGGGGGAATTTCGACGGCGTAAGCGAGCACTGGTACGATGCTGCGGAAAGGCGTCCAGACGCACCTGCCGATGCGGAACTCATGGAGTATGCGCGCTCTCCTTCGAACCAGGTGCGCATGAAGGCTGAAATCTGGGATGTCTATCGGCAACGTTTCCCCAGGATCGACAAGGACAATATCTTCCTGTCGATTGACGAATATGCCTATTTCGGCGGTGCCAACCTGAAGTCTGCGCTGGCCTATGCGATGGTCATGCAGGAGATGTTGCGCCACACTGATTTTCTGAAGATGAGTGCCTTTACCACCGGGGCATCGACGATGGACATTACGCCCGCGGCCTCGGTTCTCAACAGCACCGGCCTCGTTTTCAAGCTCTATGGCGAACACTTCGGCGAAGGTACGGTCCCGTTGACGGTCACCGGAAATTCGCCGCAGCCCGAGCCTCGCTATCCGGTCGGCTACGATCACCCGCAAGTTCGCGCAGGCAGTCCGACTTATCCTCTGGACATCATCGCTGCGCTAGGGCCTGACGGCAAGTCCCTGCGCATCGGTTTGGTCAATGCCACCTTCCAGAAGCAGTCGGCAGATCTCACTTTCGAAGGGCTTTCAGTCGCGGGAGCGGGCAAGCGCTGGGTGTTAACCGGAAAGTCGGTGGACGCTGCAAACAAGGTCGGCGCGCCGGCTCAAGTCACGATCACCGGCAGCGAAGCTATGCCTCAGGAAGGCGCACTGTCAGTCCCGCCGATCTCGATAGTGGTCTATGAATTTCCCCTGGCAAGTTAGTCCGGACGCCTGACGGGTGAACAGGGCGGAATCGCCGACGCGGTTCCGCCCGTTTTTCGTTCCTTCGCGGATTGGGCTCAGTTGCCCCGCAGCAGTTGCATGACCATCGCGCGAATTCTGCCATAGTTACCCTGATCGAGTGGTCCAAGGATGCCATGTTGCTCTTCCGGCAGATGGGCGAGGGGATGACCTTCCGGGCGGAAAACATAGTGATCGAAAAAGGAACGCCAGGCGGCCCGCTCGGGCTCAGGGCGTTCAGCAATCGCAATCATGGCCAACATCATGGCCGTGAAGGGTGCGTCGGGTCCCGAAGCGAATGCGTCCCACCAGTAATTGACGAGCAAATTGAGATCGCCCTTTGCCTCTACCTGATGCCACCACAACTTGGGCAGGTAGAGCGCATCGCCCGGATCCAGTTCGACGACCAGTGCTCGTTCTCTAATGACGTCGAAGCGCGGATAGCGGGGATCTCCGGGTTCTGATCCGGCTGCCAAGCTTACCGGTTGGCCCGCCATCGTATGATCAATCGGACCGACGTAAAGATCGCTGATGGCGCTGGGCGGATAAAGCGTAAATGTTCGCTGGCCAGCTACGACACAAGCAAGGTTGTCGAATGTGTCGTAGTGGCAAGCGACTGCGGACGCATTGCCGATCCACAGCCGCGGCCTGGCGCTGCGTGGCACGAATGGCAGGCAATTGGCCTCAGCGAAGCCAGGCATGTGGCTCTCGGCCGGAAGCGATCCCATGTAGACAGTGCCCAGTGATGGATTCTCGGCGCACCGCTCGATCCGCTTCAACGCTTCTGCGATTCCCATGATTTCACGCTTGAAGTTGAAGCCGTCAGGGCCTGCCCCGTAATGATACCGGGCTGAGATCGATTCATCGCCAACGAAGCCTTGTGCCCGCTGCCCATTGTCAAACGCACAAAGGTATTCCCGCAAGTGCCGGACAGACTGCCTTGCCGCGATATGTGCGGGCCAATTGGCACAGGCTGCGCGAATGATGGCCGGGCGGCACGGCTCGATTACCTCTTTGCGGAATGCCCCCGGATCGGAAATCGCCGTGAGAGGAAACTCGGCAACTGTGTCTCCCGGCATCGGCTTCATGCAGCGCGGCTGAGCCGGCGATTGCGAATATTGGCCAGCGTGCCGATATGCTTGAGCGAACCGACCATGGTATAGATCAGTTGCAGGTAACCCTTGCGGAACAAGTCGAGCACCGCAGCATCATCGAGTTCGTGCAGTGTATCAAGGCTTACCGTATAGAGTCCTTGCAGAACCAGCTTCTCTCCATCATCGAAATTGAGCGAAATATCGATCGGCTCAATCAATTTGAGAGTCAACAGGGTCGCGGTAAATGCCTCCGTTTCCTTCTTGCCGTGAACCAACTGGGTCAGGACACGTTGTATATGCCGCAAGGGGGTGGCGGGTTGTCCATCCAGATCGAACAAGAGATCACCTTCATATTCGCTGAACCTTGGGCAACCCTCGTCGATAGCGATTTCATCTTCTGATACGTAGAACCCTTCGCGTTGCTGATCGAGTGTCCGATAGGGCGGTACCGAGCCTCCCATCTTGTCTGAAAGCAGGTTCTCATCTGGCTTGAAGCCGAACATCGCGCCAGCGTAGAAGGCACCGGTTTCGGGATTCTTTGCCAGGAGAATCGGACAGCCTGCAGCCGCGGAGCCAAATTCACTCAGCATGACTTCGGTGAAATGAGACGCTTCGGCATGACCGGGTTTCAACCGGAGATTCCGATGCTCCTGTGGATTTAGCGCTACCAATTGTATTGACATTCTAATCTCTCCCAAGCGCTCGCCGCAGATCCAAAGCCGCACAAATCGGCCCTTTTTATGGCCGATTTGTGCGCTAGATACCGCAAATTTCAGCCTGCGCCAAGCACTGCAGAACTTTAATCAATACACCTACAAAAGACTATTGATAGCGCTACCTTGCAGTGCTACGAATTGCTCAGAAGAAAGGAATCGGGAGAGGATCAGAGCGGCACGCCGATTACAGGCAGGCGACGCCCGGCACTCTCGACACGCAAATTTCTATCTGTCGCGCAAGCGATGTCTGATCGAACCGGATGAACACGGTCGATAAATAAAAGGGCATGGAGGGGATATGATGATTTCCAATCATACTGGCCGAACATTAAGCAGTCGCCTGAGGCATGGCTTGTTCACGGCAAGTGCAACGGGCGTGCTGGCCCTTGCGTTGACGGCTCCCGCATATGCGCAGGAAGCGGAAAGTGAAGGCAGCAATACTGCGCCTCAAGCCCGGGAAGGCGATCAGGGCGTCATTATTGTAACCGGTATTCGCGGTTCGCTTCAGCGCAACCTGGATGCCAAGCGTGAGGCCCCTGGCGTCGTCGACGTCATCTCCTCAGAAGAAATCGGCAAGTTTCCGGATTCCAATGTTGCAGCATCGCTGCAGCGTCTTCCGGGTGTCTCGATCCAGCGTGACGGGCCGCGCGGCGAAGCCAACGGCGTAACCATCCGCGGCTTCGGAGGCGACTTCAACGAAACACTCGTCGATGGCCGGCGTCTTTCGACCGCCACTGGCGGCCGTTCAATCGATTTCAGCACCGTCGGCTCCGACTTCATCGGATCTTTGGCGGTTTACAAGACGCCGGACGTAGCGGTCGGTTCGAACTCGATCGGCGCCACCATCGACATTGCTTATCCCAAGCCGCTCGACAGGCCGGGCTTCCATATGGCTGCCAGCGCTTCCGGGTCTGTCCAGAACTATGCCAAGAAAGTCGTCCCCTCGGTCGGGTTGCTGATCAGCGACACCTTTGCGGACAACACCTTCGGCATCCTCGCCGACGTTATCTATACCCGCCACGATACGCGTACGAACAACGTCTACGTGCATGGGTTCCCGGGCGGCCTCTATGCGCCGTGTCAGCTCCAGGGCAGCACTGCCACTGTCTGCAATCCGACTAGCGATACGACGGCCGATCCCAGCCAGGTCAAGTCGATCGTGGGTTTCTTCGAACAGCAATATGGTGCCCAGCAGACCTACACCAAGGATGAACGTATCGACGGGCGGATCGCGTTGCAGTGGCAACCATCCGATGACATCCTACTCACCCTTGACGACAACTACACTGAACAGCGCATCAACTCGAGTACGTTCGGATTTGGCATCTGGTTCAACCAGGGTTCGCTGCGCAACGTCGTTCTGGACGACAATGGTGTGCCTCTGGACTTCACGCAGGCGGGCTCGCAGACCGACTTCACGGCTGAGCGTGCCAGCAACCTGCGTCGAACCAACCAGACCGGCCTCAACGTCAAGTGGAACGTCAGCAGCAACTTCGAAGTCGAGGCTGACGGCAGTTTCTCGAAGAGCTGGCTCAATCCGGACGGCCGTATCAGTTCACGCGGTGCGGACATCGGCTACGGTTTCGGCATCGGCCCGACTCTCGGCATTGCCATCGACGGCAACAGCAGCGGTGCATTCCCTTCGCTCCATGACTACGGGGCGGAAGGCGACCCCAGCCGTTGGGCCGACACTTCGGTCATCGGCTCGCACGTCACCGTCAATATCGCCAACAAGAATACGGACACGATCAAGCAGGCTCGCCTGTCGGGCAAGTGGACCCAGGACGACCTGACCTTGACTTTCGGGGGGACATACCTCGACGACACGTTCAAGTTCCGCAGTGCCAATACATTCGGAAATAACTTCTGGCAGGCGTACTCGGGCTATGGCCCGGCGTCGGGAACCAGTGGAGGCGTCGCAATTCCGTTGGATCTCTACAACGGTATGGTGGGAACCGGCGGTTTCATCCCCGGCTTCGACGGAATGCTGCCGCCCACGCTCATCAATTTCAACGCGATCGACTATCAGAACTTCCTGACGTCACTGGGCAATCCGCAGGCCGGAAATATCCCCGGCTACAACTACGGATGCTGCAACGGGGACTTCACCGGTACATTCGACGTCGCGAACGATGTTGGAAGCTATCGCAACATCAACGAGAAGACGTGGTCACTCTTCCTCAAGGCTCGCTTCGAAACCGAACTGGCAGGAATGCCCTTCACCTTCACGGCAGGCATGCGTCAGGAAACGACGCATCTGAGCTCAAGCGGTATCGGTCGCCTTCCGCTGTCGATTACACCGAGCACGACTGACCCCACGCTGCTTACGGTCAATTTCGGTCCGGTGCAGCCAGTGACAACGAAGAGCAATTACAGCTACTTCCTGCCGGCTGTTGACGTGAAGCTTGAAGTCATGCCGGATCTCGTCCTGCGCTTCGATGCATCGCGAACCTTGACCCGTCCGACGCTCAACCTGCTGACCCCGGTTTTGAACATCGGCACCGGCCAGCGTATCGGCGCGCTTACGGCCGATGGCGGCAACCCGAACCTCAAGCCCTTCCTTTCGGACAATTTCGACCTTGCGGCGGAATGGTACTACCAGCGAAATTCCTATCTCGCAGTCAACCTCTTCCTCAAGAACGTCTCGAACTTCATCGTTCAGGGTACGCAGCGTCAGACGATCAACGACGTAGTCGATCCGTCAACGGGGCAGCCGGCGCAGTTCACGGTTTCGCAGCGCCTCAACGGGCCTGATGCTACCGTTCGCGGCATCGAGCTTGCCCTGCAACATACCTTCGGCGACTCCGGCTTCGGCTTCGTCGCCAACGCGACGTTCGTCGATACCAACAAGCCTTACGACCGAAGCGATATCAGCCAGAGCGGCTTTGCCGTGACGGGTCTTGCCAACTCGGCAAACTTCGTCGGCTTCTTCGACAAGTATGGGTTCGAGTTCCGTGCAGCGCTCAACTGGCGTGACGAGTACCTCCTCCAATTCGGACAAGTCCAGAACACGGGCGCCTTCGGTGCCGAGCCGACCTTCGTGAATGCCAGCACGCAGATCGACCTCAGCACCAGCTATCAGATCACCGAGGGCTTGAACGTCTTCGGCGAGATCCTGAACCTGACCAACGAGACGCAAAGCACGCACGGTCGCTACAAGAACCAGTTGCTTGACGTTTACGGTTACGGCCGCCGCTTCACTGCGGGTGTCCGTTACCGCTTCTAACTCCTCCCTGGCCGGAGGTGTCAAAGGATTGACACCTCCGGCAAACTGGTTTTGCCTCGGCTCATGCAACGACCCACCAAAAAGATCGTTATTGTCGGCGGCGGCACGGCCGGATGGCTCACAGCCGGAGTGATCGCCGCGAAGCATCGCAGCCGGATGCCAGGAGGTTTTTCGGTTACCCTGGTCGAATCCCCGAACACGCCGATCATTGGCGTCGGGGAGGGGACCTGGCCGACATTGCGCACCACTCTGGCCAGGATTGGCGTCTCGGAAACCGACTTCTTCCGGGAATGCGATGCGGCCTTCAAGCAGGGAGCCAAGTTCGCCCGCTGGACCACCGGTGCTCCCGATGACGCTTATTACCACCCGCTGATGCTGCCGCAGTCATTCGCGCAGCTCAACCTCGCCCCGCACTGGCTGGCGAATGGAGAGAGCAGCTTTTGCGATGCCGTCTGCCCGCAAGGTCGTATCTGCGACGACGGGCTGGCCCCCAAGACTATCGCAACACCCGAATTCGAAGCGCTGGCGAACTACGCCTATCACCTCGACGCCGGCAAGTTCGCGCCCTTCCTGCAACGTCACTGCACGCAGAAGCTTGGCGTTCGCCACGTCCTGGCGGACGTCCAGAGGGTCGAGATGACGGACGATGGCGATATCAAAAGCGTCGTCACCGAGCAGGCCGGTGAAATTGAGGGCGATCTCTTCGTCGATTGCACCGGTTTCAAGGCGCTGTTGATCGGCGAGGCACTGGGCGTACCGTTCAAGGATTGCAGCGACGTACTGTTCTGCGACACGGCGCTTGCGGTTCAATTGCCCTACGAAAGTGAGACGAGCGCGATTGCCTCGCACACGATATCCACCGCTCAATCCGCAGGATGGATCTGGGACATCGGCCTGCCGACCCGGCGGGGAATCGGCTATGTCTATTCCAGCGATCACACGAGCGGCGATGAGGCCGAGCAAGAATTGCGCGCTTATCTGGGCGCGGCGGGCAAGGATCTACCCTTGCGCAAGATCCCGATCCGCTCCGGCCACCGTGAGACCTTCTGGAAGCGCAACTGCGTCGCGGTCGGTCTGGCTGCCGGGTTCCTCGAACCGTTGGAAGCATCCGCCATCGTGCTGATCGAGCTGTCGGCCAAGCTGATTGCCGAACAGATGCCCGCGTGCCGGGAGGTCATGGATGCCATCGCGCGCCGGTTCAACGCCACGACGGATTATCGCTGGGGCCGGATCATCGATTTTCTGAAGCTGCACTACGTGCTCACGCAGCGCACAGACAGTGCATTCTGGCTGGACAACCTGCGACCGGAAACCATTCCCGAAAGGTTGCAGGAACTGCTGTTGCTCTGGAAATACCAGGGGCCATGGTTCCACGATGAATTCGACCGGGTCGAAGAAGTATTTCCTCCGGCGAGCTATCAGTACGTTCTTTACGGAATGGGTTTTCGCACCGAAGTGGAACCCGAAGCGCTGGCAGGAGATGCCAGCCTTGCCGCCAGAGCCATGCGTGAAAACGCGGCGCAGACGCAGCGGCTGCGGGCAGGTCTGCCCCGTCACCGCGATCTGATCCGCAAGATCGTCGATCATGGTTTGCAGCCGGTCTGAACGCGATCCATTCCAGCAAACGACGAGGATTACGCATGACCCACCCCCCATCGCGCCGTCACCGGCTGACGTCCTTCCTCCTCGCCGGTGCCATGCTGGTTCCCGCCGGACTCTCGATAGATTCCGTATCGGCGCAAGAGGCCGCGCCAGCGGCAGCAGTCTCGCCGGTGCGCGCAAAGGCAAAGGCCCTGGCAGCGGATCTCGTGGCGAAGATGACGCTGGACGAGAAGCTGGGTCAGTTGCTGAATACCGCTCCGGCCATTCCGCGTCTCAACATTCCGGCCTACAACTGGTGGACGGAATCGCTTCATGGTGCGCTGGGATCCCTGCCGACAACCAATTTTCCCGAGCCCATCGGCCTTGCCGCCACCTTCGATGCGCCGCTCGTGCGGGATGTGGCCGGAACGATCAGTTCCGAAGTGCGCGGACTTCACGCCCTGGCGCGCAAGACCGGGCGTATGGGGCGCATCGGTACCGGCCTCGACACATGGTCTCCGAATATCAATATCTTCCGTGATCCGCGATGGGGAAGGGGGCAGGAGACCTATGGCGAGGACCCCTATCTCACGGCGCGCATGGGCGTTTCCTTCGTGGAAGGGATGCAGGGCCCGGATCCCGACCTTCCGGACGTGATCGCCACGCCAAAGCACTTCGCCGTCCATAACGGCCCGGAATCGACGCGCCATCATGCCAATGTCTTCGTCTCGCGCCACGATCTGGAAGATACGTATCTGCCCGCTTTCCGCGCGGCGATCGTGGAGGGCAAGGCCGGTTCCGTCATGTGCGCCTACAATCGCGTTGACGGACAACCGGCCTGCGCCAGCCAGGAACTTCTGCAAGAGCACCTTGTCGATGCCTGGGGCTTCCAGGGCTACGTCGTATCCGATTGCGATGCGGTGAAAGACATCAGCGACAATCACAAGTACGCGCCCGATGGCGCTGCCGCCGTCGCCGCCGCCATGCGCATGGGCGTGGACAGCGAATGCCACACATGGACCCTGTCCGATACCGACGGGTTGACCGATCGCTATCGCGAGGCGCTGGAGCGCGGGCTCATCACCGTCAACGATGTCGACAGGACACTCATCCGTCTCTTCTCAGCCCGCCTGCGCAATGGCGACTTGCCCGGGGTGCGCAAGCTGAGCACCGATACGTCCTCCGCCGCCGATGTCGGAACATCGGCCCACGGCGCGCTTGCGCTCAAGGCTGCGGAAGAGAGCCTGGTTCTTCTCAAGAACAACGGAATTCTGCCATTCCAGACTGCCGGGATGAAAGTGGCCGTGATCGGCCCCTTCGGCGATGCCACCCGTGTGCTGCGCGGCAATTATTCCTCGACCATTTCGGCCCCGCCGATCTCGGTAGTCGAAGGATTGCGACAGGCCATGCCGAAGGCATCCGTTTCCTATGTTCCTTTCGGAGAGACGGTGACCGATGGCGATCCGGTGCCGGAAACCGCCCTTGTCAGCGAGGATGGGAAGCCGGGTCTCACGGCGCGCTACTACAATGTGGTGGGCACGCCGCCCAAGCTCTTTGCCCCGGGCAAGCTGGACGAATATCTGAAGACGGTGAAATTCTCGGAAAAGCCGGTCGTGACCCGGCGAGAGCGCAGCGTCGATGGGCGGAGCCTGGACCTGGCGCAAGTATCCGATCATCACCGGGTAGTCTGGACCGGCTACCTCGTTCCGCCGGAGAGCGGCACTTACCGTCTCGGGCTTTCCGGCTTCCAGAGCGGCCGAATGGACTTCGACGGAAAACCATTCGTCGACCTCAAGGACGCAAAATGGGGCAGCTTGCCCACCATGAAGACGGTCACCCTTGAGAAAGGGCATCGCTATCCGGTCAGGATCATCGGCGAGGCGCATACGGGAACTGCCGGGATAGGCTTTGCCTGGAAGCGGATTTCGACTGATCCCGCCGGTGACATGCGAAGCGCCGCACAGGCTGCCGATGTGCTTGTCGCCGTCGTCGGACTGACGTCCGATCTTGAAGCTGAAGAATCGCCGATCGAGATTCCCGGGTTCAAGGGCGGCGACAAGACCACGCTCGATATTCCTGCGGACCAGCAAAAGCTGCTGGAACAGGCCAAGGCAACCGGCAAGCCGCTGATCGTCGTGGCCATGAACGGCAGTCCGATCAACCTCAGCTGGGCCAAGGACAACGCCGATGCCATCCTAGAGGCATGGTATCCGGGCCAGTCTGGCGGCCTTGCCATTGCCAATGTGCTGACCGGCAAGGTCAATCCGACCGGCCGACTGCCCCTGACTTTCTATCGTAGCGTCGAAGATCTGCCGCCCTTCGACGATTACGATATGAAAGGACGAACCTATCGCTACTTCACCGGGAAAGCTGTCTACCCCTTCGGATACGGTCTCAGCTACACGACTTTCGGCTATGGCCCGGTGGCGGTTGAGCCTGCTGGAGGCGGGGCACACAATGGCCTTCGTGTGACCACGCAGGTCAGCAACACCGGCCAGCGCGCCGGCGGCGATGCAGTGCAGCTCTATCTCGATTTCCCCGATGCACCGGGCACACCCAACATTGCCCTGCGCGGTTTTCAGAAGGTGTCGTTGCAGCCGGGAGAAACGCGCAAGGTTACCTTCGACCTGTCACCGCGCGATCTCAGTTCGGTAACCCCGGATGGCGTTCGCAAAGTGCTGGAAGGCCAATACAAGGTGACGGTGGGTGGCGGTCAGCCCGGCTTCGATAATCCGACGCAATCGGCCGATTTCTCGGTCGACAAGGCGGTCACTCTGCCGAAGTAACCAGTGGTGATGTCCTCAGCGACGGCCCGTTCAGCGTGACGGGCCGCCCGGGGATCAATTCCACTTCGGCGCTGCGGTCGTTCAGACGGACGATCCGCTTTCCCGCTGTGCGACCGACCAGTTTTGCAGAGATCAGTTCGCCACCACGCCATCCCAGACTGACCTCGCAGGCGCCGCGTGTGCGCAAGCCCCGAGCGGAGCCCTGCGGCCACGCGCGGGGGAGGGCCGGCAGCAGGCGGATCTCGTCGTCCCGGCTTTGGACAAGCATTTCGGCGATGGCCGCCGCGCCACCGAAATTACCATCGATCTGGAACGGTGGGTGAGCGTCGAACATATTGGGATAGGTCCGCTCAGGACCGAGCAGGTAACGCAGGATACGGTGCGCATGATCGCCCTCGCGCAAGCGAGCCCAGAGGTTTGCGCGCCATGCCGTGGCCCAGCCAGTGGATTCGTCGCCCCGTAATTCCAGCGACTTGCGCGCAGCCATGGCTAGTGCGGGCGTCTCATCAAGGTTGATCTGGTGGCTGGGATAAAGCCCGTAGAGATGGGAAACATGGCGGTGATGCGGTTCGGGCGCGTCGGCATCCCAATCCTCCAGCCATTCCTGCAATTGGCCTTGCGACCCAATCCTGTCGGGTGCGAGCCGACTGAGGGCGTCGAGCATCTGTGCAGATAATTCACGATCCACGCCAAGGATGGTCGCAGCCTTTGCCGTCTGAGCGAGCAGGTCGCGCAGGATCTGCCGATCGACGGCAGGCCCGGCGCATACCGACGCGCCGCCGGGATGCTCGTTTTCCGGTGAGATCGACGGATTGGTGACAAGAAACCCGGTGGCCGGATCGCGCTGTAAGGTATCGAGGAAAAACAGCGCGGCTCCGCGCATCAGGGGATAGATGGAGCGCAGGAACTCCGTGTCACGGTGATAGTCGAAATGGTCCCAAAGGTGCGTGCATAGCCAGGCTCCGCCCATCGGCCACAGGCCCCATGCGGCTCCATCGATCGGTGCGGTGGCACGCCACAAGTCCGTGTTGTGATGCGCGACCCACCCCCTTGCGCCATACATCTCCCGAGCGGTGCGGGCACCGGTCTGCGCAAGATCGCGCACCAGTGACACGAGGGGGGCCACGCATTCGCCAAGCCCGCTCGGTTCGGCAGGCCAGTAGTTCATCTCGGTATTGATATTGATCGTGTACTTGGATCCCCACGGCGGATCGTCGCTGTCGTTCCAGATGCCCTGCAGGTTGGCTGGCTGGCTGCCGGGCCGTGAAGAGCAGATCAGCAGGTAACGTCCGTACTGGAAGTAGAGTGCGGCCAGGGCGCTGTCATCGGAAGTCTGGCTGGTGCGAATACGCTCGTCAGTGGGGCGGTGCGCCTCGGGCGTTTCGCCCAGATCGAGAGCAACTCGGCGATAGAGTTTCCGATGCGATGCGGCGGTGTCGGCAGCGATGCGCGCAAATGAATAGCGACTGGCCGCTTCGATCTGACCGCGCGTGATCTGCGATGGGTCACCGCTGACATCGTCGAACCCACGATAGCTGGTCGCCATGGCGATCAGGATCGTGACGGTGTCGGCGCCTTCCACAGCTAGCTTGCCATCGCTGACCGAATGCCCTCCGCCCTGATGCAAAATGCGTGCCCGAGCCTCGAAGCGCAGGGCACCCTCCACGCCATGAGCGCCGTTGTTCCGTCCGCTGAGGATCAGTGTGTCGCCATCTATCGTGAGTGCACTGTCGTGGGGTGCCTCCAGACCGACTAGGCAGTAGATCATGCCTGGCTGATCGGCCCACAAGCGGACGGCAATGACCTGATGGTCTGGCGATGCGACGACTTCGCGGGACCACGACACGCCATCGGCCTGGAAGGTTGTCGTCGCCAGCGCTGCATCGAGATCCAGTTCCCGCAGGTAGCTTCCCTGCTCGACGGCACCGAGGCTCGGCATCGCAATCGTCAGGTTCCCGAAGGTCTGATAGGCCATCTGGCTCAAGGGGCGAGCCATGAGCCTTTCATTCGCCAAGGCCTGCGCCTGCGTGAAGCGCCCTTGTTCGATCAATTGGCGGACCTGGGGAAGGACTGTGTGCGCCTCAGGATTGACCGGATTGTAGGGTCCACCAGTCCACAGCGTATCCTCATTGAGCTGCAGACGTTCCAGTCCCGAGCCACCGAAGACCATGGCCCCGATCCGACCGTTACCCACCGGCAACGCCTCGATCCACTCGTGCGCAGGCTGACGGTACCACAGGCGATCCCGGGAAAGCGGCATCGGCGCCGCTCCGGCTGTCGAAGACGAGCCGAATTCGCCCAAAGCCACGGCAGCGCTCATCGTGGCGGTACCCGTCAACAGCTTGCGCCGGCTCAAAGCGAAGTGATCTCTAGCCGAACCGGAAGGGTGGCCCAATGGGTTGGCTGGGTTGTCGACTGGAACGGTCATCGCCTTCTTGCTATCCTCTCCGCATGGACGAAAAGCGCTCAGCTCTTCGTCAGCAGCTATCTTGTCGGAGTAATGATAGCGCTATCCAATGTCGGACGGCAAGTGCGATCGTAGACCCTTGTGCCGGACCTTTCCCTGCTTTCAAACAAGCCCGGTATGACGGGCCGATCAGCTGGCGATAGCGAGTTCCGGTACTTCCTCAGAACCGGGAACTGGCTGGCGCGATCGTTGCGCATTCTCATCCGGCGTGCGGACATGCTGCAGGAACTGATCAACCTGCATCTTGAGCATGATCGCCTGCTGTTCCAGCTCGGTCGAGGATGTGAGCACCTGCGATGCAGCTGCACCCGTCGAAAGCGAAGTTTCGCGTACTTGCGCGATATTCGAGGTCACCTCGTCTGCGCTGCGGGCGGCAAGGTCAATGCTGCGCGCGAGATCCTGACCTGCCAGGGATTGCTGGTCCACGGCGGCTGCAATCGAGACCGAAGTCGCTTCCAGCTCCTCGATGTCCTTGCCGATGGCCCGCAGTGCCGCCACGCTGCATTCCGTCGATTCCTGGATTACGCGGATCTGCAGCGAAACTTCCTCCGCCGCCTTGCTGGTGCGGTCGGCCAGTTCCTTTACCTCCGACGCCACAACCGCGAAACCGCGACCCGCTTCGCCTCCGCGTGCAGCCTCGATCGAGGCGTTGAGCGCAAGCAGGTTGGTGCGGTGCGCGATGGTCGAAATGAGCTTCACGATCTCGCTTGCCTGTTCGGCCGAGACCGCCAGGGCGACGATTGTCTCGTCCGCATCCGATGCGGTAAGCGTGGCCTTGCGCGCGAGATCCGCCGAACTTGCGGCCTGACGGCTGATCTCGTTGATCGACATGGCGAATTCGTCACTGGCCGCCGCTGCTGCCGTAACCCCGGCCGAGGCTTCGTTCATTGCGGAAGAGACGTCACCCGTCTGCATGGCGGACTGTTCGGCCGCGGAGGCCATCGCCGTTGCCGTGACCTGTAGCTGGCTCGACGCAGCCGCAACGCCGCTGACGATCTCGCCGACGGTCTGTTCGAACTTGTTGGCCAGTTCGACCAGCACTCTTTTCTGCCTCGCGCGCATTTCCTCACGCTCGCGGCGAGCCTGCTTTTCGCGTTCGATTTCCGCCTGTGCCGCCTCGGCAGCTTCGGCACGCAGGCGTTCGATGCGAAGATAGCCGCGTCGGAATACCTCGATGGAACGCGCCATATCGCCGATCTCGTGCGGCGCATCGGTGTCGGGCACTTCGATGTTGTTGTCGCCATCGGCAAGCTTGCGCATCGCTTCGGTGATCTTGTGCAAAGGACCGGTTATGTCGCGCCGGGTCAGGCCGAGTGCCAAGGCTCCGTTGAGCGCTGCGATCAGGGCGAATGCGACCATCGCCCACTCGCTCCAGGCGATGAATGTATTGCCACGATCCTGTCCGACCATGGCGCGGGTCATCAACGCCTCGCCAAGGGCAATGGCCTTGGCCGACAGGTCCGCGCCCTCCCGGGAGTAGCCAGAGGCCCGATCCGCGACCTGCAGTTTGGCCGCAAGATCCGTCAGCCTCCTGTCGAGCTGGTCGAATGTCAAGGCGATTTCAGGATCGACCTCGCCCAGCTGCAGCCGAGCATTCGTCAGTTTGTCGTCCGCGGCCCCGAGCAGTGCCTGAGCAGCACTTATCCGCCTGGCATCGGCATCGGCATCCGCGCTGCGCGTATCGACTTGCGTGACGGCTTGGGAGATGTCGGCTCCCGCTTCAGACAGGAGCCTAGCCGATGCGCTCAAGCGAGCGTAATGTTGCGTGCCGCTCTGGATGGTCGAAAGTGCGAACCAGCAGGATAACGCGATGAAAAGCGAAAGACCCAGAAAGACGCAGATCACCACGCGCATTTTCGTCTCGATCGACTGGCGACCGAACCAGTTGCGCTTCTGTGCCCCTGTTACATCCGACATCATAGAGCTCCCCGAACCTTTTGGGAGCTTATGCAGCCCCACTTAAGAATACTTAAATGCGGCCGGCCGCATTTCGGGCAGGACCTGTCTGCCGCCGGGGGTCCTCGAAGGACGTATGTCGATAAAAACCGCGCAATACCCTGTCCGGGGTGATGCGTTCCGTGTGCCCGATGCTGGTTTCCCCGGCGCCGAGCATGAGCCAGCCGTCAGGCGCCAGTGTCGAGGCTAGGCGATCGAAGGCCTGGCGGCGGGTCACGTCGTCGAAATAGAGCAGGACATTTCGGCACAGCACAACGTCGAAACTGGTCGGCCGGGGCAGGGCATCGAGCAGGTTGTGCTGCTCAAAGCGTACCATCTTGCGCAACCTTTCCTGCGCCCGCCAGCCGCGTGGCGTTTCATCGAACCATTTGATCATCTGTCCCACGGCAAGCCCGCGCTGGATCTGGAACGGGGTGTAGCAGGCGTTGCGTGCCGCTTCGATCATGCCGGCCGAGACATCGGTGCCCAGAATGCTGATCGTCCAGCCCTCCCAGCGCGGTGCCTGTTCGGCAAAGAGCAAGGCAAGCGAGAGCGACTCCTGCCCCGTGGAACAGCCTGCGGACCAGATATTGAGCGTCCTGCTCGTGGCTCGAGCCTCTGCGAGGCGGGGCAGGACCTGCTTTGCCAACAGCTCGAACATGGCCCGATCGCGAAAGAAATAGGTCTCGTTGTTGAGCAGGGCTTCGACCAGTGTCTGCGCCAGCGGGGATCGGCGCGAAGTCGAGAGCGTGGCGATCAGCCGGTCCAGGTCGGCAATGCCATGTTCTCGGCTGAGGCCGGAGAGAGCCGTGCCGATCCGCCACTGGCGGCTGTCGTGAAAGGACTGGCCGGTTTCCGACTTGAGCAGGTCGGCAAGAATGCGCCGCGAGGTTTCGCTTATCTGCATGGAGCCACCCCCACGCTGTCCGCGATATGCCGCGCGATGGCCACGGGTGGAAGAATGGCGCTGGCGAGACCGGCCTCGACGATGGCGCGGGGCATTCCCCAGACGGCGGAGCTCGCTTCGTCCTGAGCGATGATCGTACCACCCGCCGCAACCAGACTGGCAGCGCCCGATACGCCATCACGCCCCATGCCGGTGAGGACGACACCGCAGGCATCGTTGCCGACTTCCTTCGCGAGAGAACCGAACATCCAGTCCACGGAGGGCATGCACCCGCTTTCGGATCGGCTGCGATCAAGGTGCACCGAAAGCTGACCCGATTGGCTTTGGACCGTGAGGTGGGCATCGCCGGGGGCAACCACGATCCGGTCGGGCGGGAGTGGCATCCCTTCCTGCGCAAGAACCGTCTCGTAGCCTGACGCACTCGCAAGCTGGCGTGCGAAGGCAGGCATGAAAGTCGACGGCAAGTGCTGCGTCACCAGAATCGGAATGCCCAGGCGGCGCGGCATCGCTTCGAACAGGCATGTCAGCGCATGTATGCCACCGGTGGAGGCGCCGATGGCCAGGAGGCCCGGGCGCTTTCGGAGAATGGGCCGCATGGCGTGCGTCGACCTCGGCTTGGGCGCGATTTCCGCATCGGCCGATCCAAGTTCGCGAATTTTCGCCAACAATGTCTGCCGATAAGCCTCGCGCGAACTGCGGACATCGGGCTTTGGCAATGTATCGGCAGCGCCGAGTGACAGGGCAGCAAGGGTCTGTTCTGCCCCGTCGACGGTAAATGAGGAGACCACCAGGATCCTGGCCCCGTTCGCCCGCGCGACGATTTCGGGCAGGGCTGCAAGACCACCCATGCCGGGCATGTCGAGATCGAGCAGGATGACGTCGACCGTGCACCGGCGCAGGACATCGAGGGCACTTTCGGCCGTGCTCGCACCCGCAACGACTTCGAGGTCGTCCGAGCTGCCCACCATGCGTCCGAGCGCGGTGCGAGCCACCAGTGAATCATCCACGATCATGAGCCTGACGGGCCGGCGCCAAGGGGCATGTGCGGAGCTTGGCCCGGTCCCAGCCATTACCATCGACGTGACACTCAGGCAGCGCCGACGAGTTGCAGCTTCATGTGCAGAGTTTCGCGATCGAAGGGTTTCATGACGTATTCGTCGGCACCTGCTTCAAGCGCGATGCGAATATGCGCGATATCGCTTTCGGTGGTGCAGAAGACGACCTTGGGTTGTGGAGCCTCTGCGCCGTCGCGCAACAGTCGGATGAATTCGAGGCCGTCCATCACCGGCATGTGCCAGTCGAGCAGAATGAGGTCGGGCATGGACTCCTCACAGCGGATTACGGCCTCGCGCCCGTTCACTGCCTCGCGCACCTCGAAGCCCAGCGCCTGCAAGGAACTGCGCAGATAATTGCGGATCATGCGCGAGTCATCGACGATCAGGCAGGTCTTCATCGCTCGGTCCTTCGTTCGCTCACGAACCGAGGCTAGGCCGCCAGACGTAACCAAGCCCTTAAGCGGCACGCGCTTCAGGCGGTCCTGCAATCAGGGCCGCAACCTCGAGCAACAGTAGCGGGCCATCGTCGGTCTCGACCATGCCCTGCGCCATGTCTGCCCAGTTGCTCTGCAACCGCCCACTAGGCGGGAACGGATCGGATCGAGCCTCCGCAACGCCGTGAATGGTGTCGAGCAGCAGGGCGTAGGCATGGCCGTCATGTACCGCGATTGCCGCACTCGCGCCGGCTTCGCGGTTCGGCGAAATTCCGAGACCAAGGGCGCAGCGACAGTCGACAACGGTCAGGACGCGGCTGCGCAAGGTGGACAGACCGGCGATATGCGAAGGGCTGCGCGGAACCGGGACCAGAAGCTCCAGTTCATTGACCGATTCAATGTGATCGACGGGCAGGGCGACTTTCTCGCCAGCAATCGCAACAGTCAGCAACAACGCGCTCACAGTCGTATCCTTCCGCCGGACTGGCGCAAGGCCGAGAGCAATCCGGCGTGGTCGTAGCGGTAGATGCTGTCCGGATCGTCCGGCGCTTCCATCGCGCTTGAGCGCAGGCGAATGACTTGCCGTGCACCGGCAGGTCCGGACTCTCCGGGTTGCGCAATGATCGCAAGGTCCAATTCGGCTTCCGCGGCTTCGACGACACGGTAACCGGCCGCTTCCACCATCGGTCGCACGAAATTCTGCAGCCAGGTATCTCCTGGAGGCAAGTGGCATAGGGGAGGCTCGTCGCGGACCGGCACAGCCGCATGGCGAGCGAACAGCTTGTAAGGGGAGATCAGGGTCGCCGCTTCGCCGTCGATCAGCAGAACGCCTTCGGCCTCCCCGCCAGCCTCAGCGGCCAGGAGCTCCGCGTCGATCTGGCGCACGCCAAGCGCGTCGCGTATGGCGTAGCCGATTTCCCGCATGCCGTCGGTCAGGCGAAAAAGCCGCAGCGAAACTTCCGGAAGTTCCTCCAGGTGGGCACCGGCGAGGGGGAGAATCCGATCGCCGACAACCACCAGCATACGTTCGCCTTCGGTCTCGACCGCGTCGATCTCGACTTCGTCGAGGCGGTCGACGACAGCCATCGGGATTGCCTTGCGCCTGCCATCAAGTCCGATGAACAGAAGGACGGGCGTGGTTCGCACAGCCCCGCTGGCTTCGTGCGCGTCATGACGGGTGCTGCGTTCGAGCGCATCGAGTTGCAGACCGGCAACCTTCGCCAGCCCATTGACCTCCAGCAGAAGCATGGGAAGGCCGTCTTCGGTAAGCGTGGTGCCGGCGTAGAGACCAGTTGCAATGATCGCGGGAGCCGCCGGCTTGACCACCAGTTCCTCGTGCGTATGCAAGCAGTCGACGGCGAGGACGAAAAGCTCTCCTCCGCCCAATCGCAGCACTATCAGCGTGCGATCATCATCTGCAGCATCGGTTTCGCAGCCGAGCAGTTCGGCAAGGACAACGCAGGGCAGGCGACTATCGCGTATCTTGACGAGCATCGTGCCGCCGTGGCGCGTAATCTCGGTGCGACCGGTTTCGACTTGAACGATCTCCTCGATAGCGGATCGCGGAATGGCAAATTTCTGCCCAGCGATGCTCACGGTGAGGGCGGGGATAATCGTCAGTGTCAGAGGAACGCGCAGGGTGAGACGGGTGCCCTGTCCCGGGGTGCTGTCCACTTCGATGGATCCGCCGACACGCTCGATACTTGCCCGTACGACATCCATGCCGACGCCGCGTCCGGATATGGCGGTGACCGTCTCTGCGGTCGAAAGGCCGGGCTCGAAGATCAGGGAGAGGCGGTCCTGCGCCGACATGCGACCGATCGTCACGGGATCAACGATCCCGGCTGCAAGCGCCTTGTCGACAAGCCTTGCCTCGTTGATCCCACAGCCATCGTCGACGATGTCGATAAGGATTTGGTTGCCGGACTGACGCGCGCCAACGCAAAGGCGTCCCACTGGCCGTTTGCCTGTCGACAGGCGCGCGGCGGGCGCTTCAATCCCGTGGTCGATAGCATTTCGGATCAGGTGTGTCAGCGGATTGCGGATGACTTCGATCATCTCGCGATCGAGTTCGACGTCGGCGCCGTCAATCTCGATCTGGACTTGCTTGTCCAGTTCCGCGGACAAATCGCGCACCAGACGGGGAAAGGAAGAGAACAGTCCCTCCAGACACTGCATGCGGGTTCGCGTCATGGCGTCGCGGACATCGGCTATGATCGAAGATAGCCGGTCGAATGGTTCGTGCACACTGGCCTCGAGCGAAGTCTCGCGCAGGCGTCGGGCCAATTCGTTGCGGGCCAGGACCATGTCTGAAACGCCGCTCATCACCCTGTCGAGCAGTTCGACGGGAAGGCGGATCGTGCGCCGGCCTGCTGGCACCTTCGATTGCGCCAGTTCATCGTTCAGGGCTGCCAACCGCAGCGGGTCGTTCGAACCATCGCCTTGCGGTGCCAGCGCGGCAATCAGCGCTTGGTCGCCCCCCTCCGGAAATTCACTTCCGCCTTCGATGGTGTCGACCATGTCTCCAATGCGATCGATGATCCCGAGGACGGCGCTCACCAACATGGAATCGGGTTTGCGACGGTCGGCGCGAACGTCGGCCAACACGTCTTCGACCGCATGGCTCAGTGCTTCGAGGCGCGGAAAATCGAAGAAACCGCAATTGCCTTTAACGGTGTGAAAGAAGCGGAAGATGGCATCCAGGCGTACGCGGTCGCCCGGATCGTCCTCCCAGGCGATCAGCTCCCCGCCCAATGCCTCGAGCATTTCGCGCGTTTCAGCCAGAAAATCGGCAAACAGATCGTCCATTCACGCCCCCCGGTGGAGGAAGTTATGACGCGCAAAACTTTAACCAAGCGTTAGAATTCTTGCGAGATCGTAACTGGCTACTGTCGGAAGCGAAAACCGGGTTTGGCTGGCCACGTTTCCATTTCGGCAACGATTTCAACCTAGCATCCGGTTCGTGCGGTAGGGGGCGTTTCAAATTGATCGAAGTCGAAGTCCAGAACGAGACGCATCAGACCCAGCAGTGCCTCAGGTTTTCTGCGCTTCCACGCATCGGGGAAGGGATCAGGCTGCTTGAGCCGGACGGGTTCTGGACCTCATACGACATCATCGACCTGTGGTACCAGAAAGCCGAGTTCGGCGACATCTGGGTACCCTTTATCCATGTCCGCATGACGCCCACGGAGAGAGCCGCGAGGTCCGAGGCCGAACCCACGGTGCCGGTGGACGATCACCAGCAAGTGATCGATCAGGCCAAGACGATCGCACATATCTTGAGCGACCAGGACAATTCCTGAGACAGGGGAGTGGCAGCCATTCTTGAGGGTCTGATCAAGCGTTCCCGGCCGCACCGGCAGCCCGAGACCAACGCAGCCAAAATGCCGGAACCTGTCACGAAGCGGCGCTGCCTGCTGATCGATGACTCGCGTGTCATCCGAAAGGTCGCCCGGCGCATCCTGGAGGGGCTCGCATACGAGGTCAGCGAAGCGGAGAACGGCGAGGAAGCGCTCGTCAAATGCCGCTCGGCGATGCCCGATCTCATCATCGTGGACTGGAACATGCCGGTCATGAGCGGCCTGGAATTCGTGACCTTCCTGCGCAGCATGCAGGGCGAGCGCAGGCCCAAGGTCATGTTCTGCACCACCAATTCCAACACGGACGATATCCGCAAGGGAATCGAGGCCGGGGCCGACGAATACGTGATCAAGCCTTTCGACCAGCAATCCCTGCAGGCCAAACTCCAGCGTATCGGCGCCGCATGATTACCTTGCGCTACTCGGCCGCGATCGGGCGGGTTTCGGGAGCAGGCGAGGGAAGTGGCGCAACGTGGTACAGCCGGAATGCGACGGCGAGCGCAATCAGTACGAGAGCGCAGGTGAAGAGTCCGACCCCATTCCAGCCCACCCAGGTCCAGGCATAGCCACCGGCAGAGCCAAGAACGCTCGAGCCCATGTAGTAGAAGAACAGATAGCACGCCGTCGCCTGTCCGCGGTCCCTGCGTGCGCGTCTTCCAACCCAGGCCGAAGCGATCGCGTGCGCGGCGAAAAAGGCCATCGTAACGATCCCGATACCGGCGATAATCAGCGGCAAGGCGCTCGCCGCGGTAAGGGCGATGCCCAGGACGAAGAGAGCAAGTGGCAACCACAGGCATTTACGGGGTCCGAACTCCCCGGAGAAATGGCCTGCGACTGCGGAACTGAGCGAACCGAGCAGGTATAACAGGAAGATCAGACCGACTTGTGCCTGCGACAGGGAGTATGGCGGGGCTAGCAGGCGATAACCGGCATAATTGTAGATGCTGATGAAGGCACCCATGATCAGGAACGCCTCGAGAAACAGCCAGGGGAGGGCCTTGTCGGCGAAGAGGTGCCGAAAGCCGGCGATATAGCCACCCCAGGAGTGATGGCGTGGACTGAACTGTCGGGAAGGGGGCAGGATCTTCCAGAAGAGAGCGGCAATGATCAGTCCAGCCATCCCCGTCATGCCCAGCGCATCACGCCAGCCGAAATATTCGGTCAACACGCTGACCAGCAGTCGTCCGCTCATGCCCCCGATTGCCGAGCCGGCGATGTAAAGGCCCATCGCCCGGCCGACGGCACCGTCCTCGACCTCTTCGCTAATATAGGCCATCGCGACGGCCGGAACGCCGGCCAGGGCCAGTCCGCACAGGAACCGGGCCGCGAGAAGACTGTGCCAGTCGGACAGCAAGCCTAACAGGGTGGTCAACGCCGCTGCCGCCAGCAGCGAGGCAATCATCAAAGGTCGACGCCCCAGCTTGTCGGAAACCTTGCCTGCGACCAGCAGCACGAAGGCCATCGGCCCGGTTGCCAGTGAAACCGCAAGACTGGCTTCTTCCGCTGCCACGCCGTAAGCCCTGCTGAAGAATGGCATCAGGGGCTGAGTGCAATAGAGCAACGCGAACGTCGACAGTCCGGCAAGCAGCATGGCAATGCACAAAAGCCGATATGCGGCAGTTCCGGGCGTTATTTTCTCGGCTTCCATTCGCCTCGCTATGGGGGGCCTCCCAACAGCCTTCAATGCATGAAATGACGCCCCAACGCGCAAGACGGATAGTTGTGCGTTGGTGACGGTCCCCTTAAGTCGAACGATGTCCAGCAAGTAGTGGGTTCATGCCGAAGATTGTCGATCACCAGGCCCGGCGGCGGGCCGTTGCCGAAATCGCCGCGAAGCTCATCGCCCGCGACGGCCTCGAGGGGACCAAGGTCCGTGAGATCGCCCGGCTCGCGGGGTATAGCACCTCGATCGTCTCGCACTACTTCAAGAGCAAGCACGAACTGCTCATGTCAGCCTATCGCATGCGCATGGAAAGGACCGTAGCGCACGTCGAGACAGTATCGCGCGAGGGAAACGAACTTCTCTATTGCCTGGGAGCCGTTCTTCCACTGGACGAGGAACGGGTCGAAAGCTGGCGCATCTGGCTGGCCTTCTGGGGGCTCGCAACGGCGGATGAAACCTTTCTTCTGGAACAGCGCCAGCGCAGCCGCGAGTCCGTTGAACTGTTCCACCGTACCATCGTCAACGCTGGCGCGATGCAGGAAGGCGAGCATTCCTGGCTCGTCGCCCAGGCCCTGCTGAGCAGCGTTGCCGGGATCGCAACCCAGGCGATCTACGACCCGGAAAGCTGGCCACCGGAAAGGCAACTCGCGATCCTGAAACTCCAGATTGACAACAACATCTCCGGTTCGATGCCTCGAAGCGCTTGATCGGGATGGGTTGCGCTTCGAACAAGTCTAGACCAACGGGCTCAAGCGACCTTCACGATGGTTCAGCAGGGCATCGAGGAGATTGAGGCCCCGTTCGAGCGTCTCTTGGTCAAGGCTGCCTCCGATCGACAGTCGAATGGACCGCGAAGCAGTTTCACCAATTGCAGAAAAGCTCTCGCTCGTAACGAGTGAAACGCCAAGCGGTTGAAGCACGGAGACAAATTCAAGCGGGTTGGCCGTCGGTCCAAGGGGAATCCAGAGATGATATCCCTCAGGTGCTGCATGGTAGGTGCCGGTCGGCAGAATGCGCCTGACCATCTCCTGGCGTGCCAAGCATTCGTTGCGAACCTGGTCGACAAGTTTGCGCCAGGTCCGATTTCTCAACCACTGCGTGCAAACCGCCATGTTGAGTGGGGGAGCCATGATTGTGGTCTCGTGCACATCGGCTGCAAGGCGCAGGGCATCTCGGACATGCGGTGCGCGCAGATAAGCGATGCGCAGCGATGGCGAGATGATCTTCGAAAAACCGGCGACATGCCAGGTCCGCTCAGGTGCCAGGCTGGCAAGGGAAGGAATTTCGGCGGTATCAAGGCGGCTGTAAGGATCATCCTCGATCAAGGCCACGTCATGCCGGCGCGCAATCGAGACGATCTCCTCGCGGCGCGCCAGTGGAAGCGTCGCCGTAGTCGGATTCTCGTTCACAGGCACCAGATAGATCGCCCTGATTGCATCCCCGGTGCAGGCACGAGCGAAAGATTCAGGCGTAATGCCCTCAGCATCGCCTTCGAGAGGCACAATGCGCAGGCCGCGATTGCGGCAGATCGAAAGCCATCCGGGATAAACGAAAGGTCCCGTACAAACGGCATCGCCTGGCTTGAGTACCGAATTTGCGATCGCGTGCAGCGCTGTCTGCGCGCCGCTAGTTACTAGGACGTTGTCCTCGCTGGCCGCAATGCCCCGTTCGGCGAGCCAATCTGCGCCCGCCTGTCGGTCGACGGGTGCGCCGCCGGCCGGTTGATATTGCATCCGATTGGCAGCCGTTGAGCCTCTCAGCACTTCCCTGACCGTGTCCGCGAAATCCTCTGCAAACGAACTGTTCGCAGGGATCGGTGGAAGGTTCATGCCCAGATCGAACGGCGCAACCGAGGTCTGGATCGAAGTGACGGAAGTCTGGCCTCTTTCAAGCACGAAACTGCCCCGGCGCCCCTCAGCTTCGATAAGGCCCTTGTGACGGGCTTCGGTATAAGCGCGCGTAACCGTGCCGAGATCGACCCCCAGCGCATCGGCAAGCTCACGTTGGGGCGGCAGGCGATCTCCCGGTCTCAGGCGACCGGTTGCTATGTCCCTGGCAAGTGCGGCACTTATTGCCAGATACATCGGCCCTGCGTCGGCCCCGATCTCCGGCAACCACCTTTGGGACGATTTTTGTATTGATGCTGTATGCATGCAAACTCGTTTAGCACTTTCAGGACTGCCGCAAAACGCGAACTTGAACCTTTGGATCTTGATCTTCGGGATCGACGACCCGGGGCCTTCAACGGTCGGACTTGTGTCGCAAGTCCCGTCGGATTGACAGGCTCCATGCAGATTGACTGGCATTTATCGGACTCGGTGCAGTCACGGGCCAATCGTGCAGCCGTTTTTCGGCTCAGGTCGGAACCTAGGTCTAGTCCCGGTGAAAGAACGCAGCCCTGCCGGCAAGAACGTTGCGCGCCATTTCGCCGCCATCGTGCAAGGCAAGCGGACCGCCGGGCATCGTCTCATCCCAGAAATCTCGGTCAGCGTATTGCCTGAGCGCACCTTCGTAACGGGACAGCCTTTCTTCCTCAGCCTTCAACAGGCTCGCCGCCACCTGCACTTCGCTCAGGTCGTCGCCACCGCCGCCGAGCGCAAGGCGAGACAGGTCCGAACGGTCCAGACCATCGAAATATCGGGCGGCAGCCTCTCTCGCGCGAACGAGGAGGTCAACTCTACCGTCGGTCATGTTCATTCTTGCGATCAAGCGCGGCCTTCGCATTGAGCTGGGCCCAGAGCGATCCGGTGCCGGCCTCCTGGGCCTTGTTGACGTACTGGGAGGCGACCAGCCATCCCTTGATGTATTGCAGGGGCCAGACGCAGCCTATGGCGAGAAGCGGAAATGAGGTCAGCAGATGGACCCAGAATGGCGGCTCATAGGCAACCTGCAGCCAGACGGCGAAGAAGGTGAGCGGAAAGGCCACGATGCAAAGCGAAAAGAAGGCAGGCCCGTCGTCGGGAGCTGCAAAGCTATAGTCCAGTCCGCAGGCAGGACATTGATCGTGCAGCTTGAGCCATTTTCGAAACATGCTGGCTTCGCCGCAGCGAGGGCACAACCCCTTCACGCCGCATCGGAAGATCCAGCGAGCCTTGTCTTGACGATCGGTTTCCTGGCTGTCGGGGGCGTCGGTTTCCATAATGCAGGCTCAAACCTTCAAACATTGGCTTTGCGATTCGTCTTGTCGCATTATATGCTCGTTGTATGCATACAATGTCAATGCATAACTACCGGGGAAGCCGGCAACCTTGATCGCTGCGGATGCGGGAGCAATCAAGGTTGCCGTTGATCAAGCGCGCGCACGGACCAATCCATCTCCTTTGCCGACGCGCTGCAGATAGCGACCGGTAACGGAGCGAAGGTGACTGGATCGGGCGAGGTTGCCGGCTCCATCGAAGTCGGCAAGATGGCTGACATGATCGTACTTGACCGCAACCTGTTCGATGCATCCCCCGAAGAAGTGGGCCAGATCCGCGTCCTGCTCACGATCTTCGAAGGACGTGAGATCTACAAGATGCAGTAGCACGCGATTCCAATGCCCGGGGGCCGCGGACAATAAGCCAGGCGTTGCCGGTTCCAGCAAAAGGAGCCAACGCTGCTACCCTGACCTCCTATCAGCATTATGTTCTGAACGTTATCTCACCAACCATTGATGAGCCCAGGGTCGATCAATTCCTCGGACAACGAGCATTCACACGGATGGTTTGACCGATCCGGCGGCAGCCAATTCCGCCAGCTTGCCGCGCAGCCATGACAGACCTTCGTCATTGGTGCGGGTGGCATGGAACTGGATCATCTGGCGCATCGAAGGCAGGGCGATTGGCGACTCAGCGATGACAAGTGACAGGCGCGGCGCCATCAACTGGGCAAGCCGTTCGTGCATGAGTGCCAGGTGCTGCGTCCCGGGCAGTAGCCAGGGGGCCTGGATGAAGGAAGGTACTCGCACCTCCACCCGGCGCTCGATCCCCAGTTTCTGCATGGCTGTTTCGATGAACGCACCGCTTCCGGAAATCTGGACGGCGACATGACGACTTTCCAGCAAGGTTTCCATCGAAAGTGGCTTCTGCATTACCGGATTTTCCGACCAGCCGACTACGACGTAGCGTTCGACGAACAGCAGTTCACGGGGATGGTCCGGGTTGAGGAATGGCTCCGGCGCTATCATCAGGTCGATGTCGCCGTTGGCCAACCGCTCGCTCGCGTAGGAATCTGGCAGGACGATGTCGATTCTAAGACCAGGCGCCTCGTTCTCGAGCACTTCCAGCAAGGGCGCCATCAGGATCGTGGTTATGTAGTCGGATGCGGCTATAAGAAAGCGGCGTTGGCTCGTCGCAGGGTCAAATCCTGCGCCCGACGAAATTAGCACTCGCAGGTCGCGTATCGCAGCAGATACCTTCGGCCCGATCTCGAGAGCCTTAGGGGTCGCGATCATCTTCTTCCCATGCATGATGAAAAGTTCGTCATGAAATGCGTGGCGCAGCCGCTTGAGCGCAGCACTCATGGCCGACTGCGTGATGTTCAGCCGAGCCGCCGCCCGCGTGACGCTGCGCTCCTTGAGCAGAGCTTCCATGGCGATAAGCAGATTGAGATCGAAATTGTCCAGTCGCATGCAGGATCATTTACAAAATTTGTGAAAAATGACCAATTCAAAAAATTGGACTGATGGCAGGCCACGTGACAAATCCAATTTCGCAATCGGCTGGATAGAGAGCCGATGCACAGGAGGATACCCGCATGGCTCGACTACTATTATCCGCAAGCGCTCTCGCCCTGGCAGCAACCGGCCAGATGGCGTCAGCTCAGACAAATCAGTCGGCCACTTCCTCAGCGCAATCGTCTGACTCAGCAGTAGGCATCAGCGAGATTGTCGTTACGGCGCAACGGCGAGAGGAATCGGCCCAGCGGGCTGGCATACCGATCGACGTGGTCAGTGGCGACGAGTTGACCCGCCAGGGGGTAAACGAAGCTGAAGATCTGTCGAAGCTGGTGCCCGCGCTCAACGTGCAGTCCGCCGGCGGCGCCAACCTCACCTTTTTCCTCCGCGGCGTCGGCAATTTCACCGTCAACGGCTATTCCGATCCCGCGCTCGCGTTCAACTACGACGGGGTCTACCTGGCCCGCCCGACTTCTGCCTCCGGGGTGTTTTACGATCTGGCCCGTGTAGAAGTTCTCAAAGGCCCCCAGGGAACGCTTTACGGACGCAACGCGACTGCCGGTGCGATAAACGTCATTCCGCAAGCGCCAAAGCTCGGTGACCTGTCTGGCTACATGACCGCGAGTTACGGCAATTACGATGCGCTTACGCTGGAGGCGGCCCTCAATGCGCCCCTGAGCGAGAATGCAGCCGTGCGCGTGTCGGGCAATCTTGCGCAGCATGACGGCTACCTCTCGGACGGTACCTCTGACCAGCGTGGACGCGCGGCGCGCGTCCAACTGCTTGTCGAGCCAAGCGCCGATCTGCGAATTCGCGTGGCTGCCGACTATTCGCATGATGGCGGCAAAGGTACTGGCTCGAGTTACGCCGGACGCTACGCTTTCAATTATCAGGCCGGCCAATATGCATTCGTGCCGTCGGGGCTCGACCGCTCGGTAGGACTGTTCGATCCGGAGGCACAGGCATACCGGCAATCCCTGTTCCTCGGCGTTTCGGGACGCACGGCCGCCCCGCTCGACCAGAACGTCTATCTCGACAACGCGTTCTACGGAATCAATGCAGAGATCAGCTACGATACCGGAATCGGCACCCTTACCGTAATTCCGGCTTGGCGCCGATCCAAGCTGGATACGCGGTTCGGCAATCCCGCATTCATCGGCTGGAACCAGGAAACCGACAATCAGCACAGCATCGAGGCAAGGCTGACTGGCGATCGCGTCGGCATGTTCGATTATGTCGTCGGCGCCTATTATTTCGATGAAAGGGTGAAAGGCAACTACACCTTTGCGCAACAGGCACTCAACGCTTATCAGGACTTCGATTCCAAGACGCGATCGCTGGCCGCGTTCGGAAGGGTGACGGCCCATCTGACCGACAAGTTCCGCTTCATCGGTGGCCTGCGCTATACGGATGATCACAAGCGGTTCGACGGCCAGGCCGATGTTTTCGTCATAGTCTGCACTGCCCGAAATGCGTTCGGTGCGCCGGACTGCCCAACGGTGCCGCTGCTTCCTGTAACTGACAGCTTCACCGAACTGCAACCGCCCTACCTCATTCCCCCGGCCAATCAGGCACGGCCTATCGGCGCGACAGGGGCGATTCTGACCCATCCGGTAACGTCTGTGAACAGCGTCCTGAATTCGGGTCAGCTCACCTGGCGAGCGGGAATTGAGTACGATGTTGGACCGCAGTCGCTATTCTATGCTTCGGCCGAGCGTGGATACCGATCCGGCGGCTTCTCCCTGTCCGCGGGTTACGAAACCTATCGCCCGGAGTACCTGACCGCCTATACGATCGGCCTCAAGAACCGGCTCCTGAACAACCGCCTTCAGCTCAACATCGAAGGGTTCTGGTGGGACTACAAGGACCAGCAGATCGGCCGCGTTGGTGTCGATGCACGCGGAAACCAGGGGCAGTTCAGCCAGAACATCGGTCAGTCGCGCATCCGCGGCGCCGAAGTGGACGTGGCATTCCTCCCCGTTCGCAACACATTGCTTAGTGCGGACATCCAGTATCTCGACACCCGCTACAAGAGTTTCGTTTACCGTGAGCCGGTCGGACCATCGGGCCAGCCGCCGCTGACGGGATGCGCGACGAGCCTCGCTTCGGGTGAGTACACCATCGACTGTTCCGGATTTCCAGCTTTCAACGCACCGAAGTGGACCATCAATCTCGCGGCGCAGCAAACGATCGAGTTCGGCGATTACCGCGTAGTCGCCGGGGTCGACACACAATATCGCAGCTCGCGTTACGTGCAGGCCGATTTCCTCCCCCAGGAGCGCGCGCCCGGCAACTGGATGACCAATGCGCAGCTTTCGCTTAGCCCACAGACCGAAGCTTGGGAGATCGTCGCATTTGTTCGCAATATCGAGAACGATCGTATCCTGCTCAACACGCCAGTCTACAGCGCGGCGTCAAGCCTGCAGGAAATTACGTCCGCTCCGCGCACGTATGGTCTGCGCGCGGGCATCAAGTTCTGACATGCTGCGCACGTTTAACCGCAACTCGGCGCGAGCAGCTGCGACATGGATTGCTGCAGCACTTATCACCGTGCCGATAGCGGCCTCGGGGCAGGCGCAGGGGGGGGCGCCTGCCCAATTCATCACGCTTGGCACGATGGGCGGGCCGGTCCCGGACTCGTCACGATCGCAGCCAGCCAATGTCATCATCGCAGGACGCGATGCCTATCTCGTCGACGTAGGCGACGGGACGGCAGGGCAACTTGCGAAGGCTGGGATTGCGCTGCCTCGGGTTCGCGCAGTCTTCATTTCCCACCTGCATTTCGATCACACAGGCGGCCTTGGTGCGCTCTTGGGCCTGCGCTATCAGACCAACGCCCCGGGCAAGCTCACGATTTACGGGCCGCCCGGTACGAAGGAATTGGTCGCAGGGCTAGCGGCATCGATGGTCCCGGGCGCGACTGCGGGTTACGGCCTTCCGGGCGCCCCCTACGTCGATCCAGCCAATACCCTTGAAGTTATCGAACTGCGTGGGGACGACGATCTTATGCTAGGCCGCATACGTGTTCGGACCGTTGCCAACACGCACTATTCGTTCCCGGACGATAGCGACCTGGGTCGCCGGTTCCGTTCCCTCTCGATACGCTTCGACATGCCGGACCGCTCGATCCTCTACACCGGAGACACCGGGCCGAGCCGGGCAGTCGAGAGTTTGGCAAAGGGCGCGGACCTGCTGGTCGCAGAGATGATAGACGTCGACAGGACAATGGCCAAAGTGCGGGCCAATACGCCGAACGTGTCCGCTGATGCTGCCTCAGGCCTGATGCAACACCTTTCGAAACATCATCTGACACCGCTTGATGTCGGCAGGCTTGCGGCTGCAGCACAGGTCAAGTCGCTTGTCGTCACGCATCTCGCCGCACCGGGCGCTACTGGTACGGATGAACTGAAATACCTGCGCGACATTGCCGCCAACTTCAGTGGCCCGGCTGTCATCGCTCATGATCTGGACGCATTCTGATCTGCCCGTGCCTATGTCCATCAACTTCAGACGGTCCATCGGAGGACCGCCATTTCACGTAGTACGTCTCTGAGGCCGGGTAGCTCACGGGAGCTACCGGCCTTTCACCCCGCGACGACAATGCCGGGAAGCGCAAATCGTCCGGTAGATATTTGCCAGCTCAGGTGCAGGTCGCGACCTCGCCCGAGGTGTCAAAACGCACTGAGGTGGTACCGGAAATCTGGACAGGGTGCTAAGCTCATCCCGACGTGAGGAACGGGCGGGAATGAAGAAGACGAGAAAGCGCTACAGCGCGGAATTCAAGGCGAAGGTGGCGATGGAGGCGATCCGGGGCGAATTGACGCTGGCGGAGCTGGCAGCTGTGGAGCGGCGTGCAAAATTGGGTCTGACTCACATTCCGTGCAAATAGCGGTCATGCGTCGGCCATGATCCTTGCTTTGAGTAGGTCTATCTTGGCCCGGCCATACATCTGCCGCTTGATCGATTTGAGGCGGTTGACATTGCCTTCGACGTGACCGCTCGACCATGGACTGGAGATCGCAGCAGTTACGGCGTCTTTGTCCACTTCGACGCCAGCAGCGAAGGCGGCGAGCTTGGTGTTGGCGGCTTTGACAAGCCAAGGATCGAGGCGCGCCTCGTCCCTGGAGCGCATCATCGCATGAAACCTGTCCAGCACGTCACGTGCCACCACCAGCGCCGGTACTGCCGTTTCGATTACCGCGTTGATCATCGCTGTCTGTGCTGAGCCCGTCTCGCGTTCGGTCGTCAGGCTGCGGGCAATGGTACGAGCGCTGAGAGAAGAGCCCGCAGTATGCCCGAGCTTTTCGTCACGCCGCCGGCGGGTGGCCCACTCGCTAACTACGCGCAGTGAACCGGCAAACCCTGACGCCTTGAGACGCCGCCATAATTCGGCCCCGACGCGGCAGCCGGCGTTCCATTCGGCCTCAAGCGCGAGCGACCAGGCATCAAGTGAACTCCCGCGGCTGCGGAAGGTATCATGGCGCTGACCGCGTAAAACCTTGCGGATTGTCTGGCGCGAGACGCCCGTCATGCGCGCCATTCTCTTGATGGGCATGCCTTGCTCGGCAAGCTCGAGTATCTGCCGATTGAGCGCCTCACGGACCTGCGCACCATCCCACTGAAGGCGTTCGGCACGGGTCAGAGTCTCAGGATCGATTGGTCCCGATGGGGCCAAGGCCCGGCGCAGACAGGGCATTTCGGAGCGCACTGCAGCGAGGAAGGCGGCTGAGGCGTTTTCAAACAGATGCCAACGGTCGGCAACTTGCCGGGCCTGAGGCGCCGCTTCGGTCGCCGCAGCGATATAGCCCGCGCCGCGATCCCGGCAGATGACCTCGACTTGCTGGTTCTCTTGCAGCCATGCGATGACCGTCTCGCGCTGTCGGTCGGGTAGCAGGTCGATCACCTGACGGCGTTCCAGATCGACGATGATGCTGCCGTAGTCATGCCCGCGCCGCCATGCGAAGTCATCAATGCCGATCACTCGGGCTGGCGGTGGCGGTTCGGCCGTTGGGTCACCGCGACGCAGGACACGTAGCATTGTATCTCGCGACCAGGGCACCGCCAGTCGCGCCATCATCCGCGCGCCCGGTCTACCGCCCAACGCAACCGCCACCGCGCGAAGCAGCGCTTCGCAACGCTCGATCCGTCGGCCATATCGGCGACCAAACGCAGACGGCAACGGTTCGCTGAATGTCCTGCGTGAGCACGGCGCATGGCCGCAACGAAATCGACGCACTGACAACCGAAGCTCAACCCTGGCCCCGCTTATGGGCAAATCCGAAAGCGTTCGATCGTACCTGCTGTGGCAGGATCCTGAAGGCGTACCACAACTCGGGCAGATCCCGTGAGGAGCCGCCAGCCTGCCGAACATTTGGACTATGCCGTCCACGACCGCTCTGCGCTCCACGATCAAGCCGGGTAACGACAGCCTGCTATCCCATGCCTTCGCGACCATCGACCATTCTCCTTGCTGTGCGTCAGCAAGAATCCACCAGCTCGTGGCCGATCTTGTCAAATCTGCACGGAATGTGAGTCAGACCCAGTTTTGCGCGCCGGTTGACATCCTGGCGCGGGGCAAGAAGCGCCACTCACGCGGGGCTGGCGTTCTCATCTTGCAGGACATTATCAATGTCCGCTTGATCGCCAGGCGTGGCCATAGGTGGAGTGCTGGAAGCCCTTTAGCGATCAGCGATCTGGCGTGCCTGGCTTCACACCGCTCGTGCTCAAGGCCGACTTTCAGCCGGCAGGCCCCAATATCACGAGCCAGGTAGGTCTGAAAACAAGTGAATCTTGAGACTTCGAAGCGCTCGGATCAACCCTTCCAGGCTTTCGAGTTCGACAACGTTCGAGGCTGACAAGTGTCTGGTCGCCGCGCGTTCG
>NZ_CCBH010000152.1:0-97992 GCF_001368935.1 Novosphingobium sp. KN65.2 | reverse complement strand
ATTTCATCGCGGCAATCCGGTTTCTGCCAGCTGATAGGCCATGCGCAATGGGGCAGGGCTCAGGCCAGTTCGGGGCGGCGGGCACGGCCGCTGGCGAACAGCGCAAAAATGCCGATCATCACCGCCAGCGCCAAACTGCCGGCAAGGAGGAAGGCACCCTGCATCGTTCCGCTGGCAAGGTTGAACTTGTGCACGAACCAGGGCGAGGCGAACTGGCCGAAGAAGAAGGCACCGGTCCAGATGCCCATACCGGTGCCGCGGTGCTCGAAGGGAAAGCGGGTCTGGGCCCAGGCGATGAGTGTGGGGACGGTCATGCCCGCGCCGGTCTGCTGGATGGCAAGGCCCACGACCATTTCGGCCGGGGTACGCGCAAGGCCGATGATGGCCAGACCCGAGCCGAGAATGAACAGGAAGGTACCAAGCTGCACCGCATTCGGGCGCGACGCCATGACGCGGAAGATCACTGCGCCGAGCATGACGAAGAGGCTGGGCAGGAAGGTGATCTTGCTGACCGCTGCCGGGTCGCTCACGCCGACTTCGCCGAAGGCGATGCTGCCATTGACGATGAAGACGTAGTAGAGCGCGGCCGAGAAGAAGGTCATGGCCGCAACCGCCAGCGCATGGCCGAGCGGGAAGGGGCGACGCTGCTCGCCGGCGAGAGGCTTGGCCGTCTTTTCTGCTTCCTGATCCTGACCCGAGCGCTTGGGTTCGTAGAGGCAGGCGAGCATGGCGAAGTAGATCGGGAAGGCAACGAGGTAGACCAGAAAGCCGCCGTTCCAGCGCACCGATGCGACAAGACCTGACAGGAGAATCACACCCGAGGCGAGGAAGGGGCCGACGAGACCTTGCAGGAAAAGCCAGTTATGGCGTCCCTTCTCGTCCCAGTAATCGGCGATGAGCGTGTTGACGATGGTCAGGATGCCAGCCTCGCACACCCCCAGCGCCAGGCGCGAGGCGAAGATATGGTCGAGATCGTCGAGGAAGAAAGGTGCCGTGCCGAAGACGCCGTAGAAGAAGGTGCAGAACAGAAGCAGCCGGCGCCGGCCGAAGCGGTCGACGAAGAAGCCGGCGAAAGGCGCGAGGATGGCGATGGTCAGGCCCGGGGCGGTGACCATCATCGGCACCTTGGTGGCGGCATCGGGATCGGTGCGGAAATGCTGGATCATCGCTGCCACAATCGGGAACATCGAGACGATCGCGAAGATCGGCAGAAAGCCGGCAGCGACCAGGGTGATTCCCTGGGGCTTCATCGTGAGATTGCTGAAAAAGCGGCGAATCGGTGTCATTCCACTCCCACTCCGTGCCATTGCGGCAGCGTGTATTAGAATTCGAATTTCTATCGGCTACTGGCCTTTCGCCGATCGGTCAATCCAGTTCACGCGCGACTCATGGGCTTGACCGATCACCCCGACAGCAATTAGAACAGACATTTCAAACCTAATGGCAGATGGGGAGGAATTCTCGCAATGTCCCGATTGCGGATGGGCATGATTGGCGGCGGTCCCGGCGCATTTATCGGTCCCGTGCATCGAATCGCAGCAGAGCTTGATCGCGAGATCGAGCTCGTCGCCGGTGCTTTCAGCAGCGATCCCGAACGCTCGCGCAAGGCTGGCGAATCCTATCGGATCGAGCCGGCCCGCGCCTATCCCGATGTCGCGACCATGCTGCGAGAAGAAGCCGCGCGCGAAGACGGCATCGACTTCGTTGCGGTTACCACGCCCAATCATCATCACCTTCCGGCTGTGCGCGCTGCGCTGCAGGCCGGATTGCCTGTCATCTGCGACAAGCCGGCGACCGCAACGCTGGACGAGGCGATCGAGATGGCCGAACTGGTCGCTTCCGCCGGTCTGCCTTTCGCGCTGACCTACACGTATTCGGGCTACCCGCTCGTGCGTGAGATGCGGGCGCGCATCGCTGCCGGCGATCTGGGCCAGATCCGCAAGGTCATTGTCGAATATCCGCAAGGCTGGCTGGCGCAGCAAGCCGAAGGCAAGCAGGCCGAATGGCGGGTCGATCCCGGCCGGGCCGGGATCGGCGGGTGCATCGCCGACATTGGCGTCCACGCTTTCCAGCTCGCCGAATTCGTGACCGGTCTCAAGGTCACGCGCATCATGGCCGATCTCGGCGCCGTGGTGCCGGGGCGCGTCCTCGACGACGATTGTCAGATCCTTCTGCGCTTCGAGAACGGTGCGCGCGGCGCGCTGCTCGCCAGCCAGATCTCGGTCGGTGAACGCAATGGCCTGCGCATTCGCGTCTATGGCGAGAAGGGGGGTATCGACTGGCGACAGGAAAGCCCCAATGCCTTTGCTCTCTATCACCTCGATGGCCGTACCGAGCTGGTTCAGGCCGGCGATCCGGGGCTGGGCGCTGCAGCTGTTGCCGCCAGCCGCACGCCGGGCGGCCATCCGGAGGGCTATCTGGAGGCTTTCGCCAACCTCTACCGCGATTTCGCCAAGCAGTTGCGCGGTGATCCGGGATCGCTGGTGCCGGGCATGGCCGATGGCCTGCGCGGCATGCAACTGATTGACCTTGCCGTGCGTGCCAGCCGGGAAGAGCTTGGCTGGATCGATTTTCCGGCCTGACGATACAACAGAGAGAACTGCCATGAAGACGATCAAGGGTCCGGCCATTTTCCTTGCCCAGTTCGCCGGGGACGAAGCACCGTTCAATTCGCTCGATGCGATTGGCGACTGGGTCGCCTCGCTGGGGTACAAGGGCGTGCAGATCCCGAGCTGGGACGCGCGCCTGTTCGACTTGGCCAAGGCTGCCGAAAGCCAGGACTATTGCGACGAGGTGAAGGGCTCGCTTGCCGCGAAGGGACTGGCGATCACCGAGCTTTCGACGCATCTGCAGGGCCAGCTTGTGGCGGTTCATCCTGCCTATGACGTGCAGTTCGACGGATTCGCGGCAGAGCATGTCCGCGGCAACCCCAAGGCCCGGCAGGAATGGGCGGTCGAACAGCTCACGCTTGCCGCAAAGGCAAGCAGGCGGCTCGGCCTGAATGCCCACGCCAGTTTCTCGGGCGCGCTGGCATGGCCCTACGTCTATCCCTGGCCGCAGCGTCCGGCAGGCCTGGTCGAGGACGCCTTTGACGAACTGGCTCGCCGCTGGAAGCCGATCCTCGATACCTTCGACGAGAACGGCGTCGATCTCGCCTACGAAATCCATCCGGGCGAAGATCTGCATGACGGCGCAACCTTCGAGATGTTCCTTGAGCGGGTTGGCAATCACCCGCGTGCGAACATTCTCTACGATCCTTCGCACTTCGTGCTGCAACAGCTCGATTACCTGGCGTTCCTCGACATCTATCGCGAGCGCGTGAAGTGCTTTCACGTCAAGGATGCCGAATTCCGTCCCTCGGGGCGCATGGGCGTCTATGGCGGTTACCAGTCGTGGGTCGATCGACCGGGGCGCTTCCGGTCGCTGGGCGACGGGCAGGTCGATTTCGCACAGATCTTTTCGAAGATGGCGCAGTACGATTTTGGCGGGTGGGCCGTGCTTGAGTGGGAATGCGCGCTCAAGCATCCCGAAGCCGGTGCGGCCGAAGGGGCACCCTTCATCGCCGATCACATCATTCGCGTGACCGAGAAAGCCTTCGACGATTTCGCGGACAGCGGCAGCGACCGCGAGGTCAATGCACGGATCATGGGAATCGGCGCATGAGCGGCACGTCTTCCGGCTGGACCCGGCGCGACTTCGCCGGGGGGGCGGCACTTTTGGCGCTTGCCTTGGGCATCCCGGCCGCAGCGGTCAAGCTTACCGACCTTGATGCGGCCGACGCGCCGAGCGATCGCCAGCGCAAGCTTATCGCCGAAGTGTCCGAGCTGGTGATTCCGAAGACCGATACTCCTGGCGCTGCCGAAGTTGGCGTCGGCGATTTCGTCATTCTCGCCCTGGCACACGGGCTTTCGGGCACGCGCGATCCAGTGGCAACGGGCGTGATAACGCCTGCCCTCGCGCCATTCCGCCGCCGAGACGGGTCCCTGAGTCACCTTGACTGGCTGGAGAGCCGGCTCGATCATGCCGCGGGAGGCGATTTTTTGCGTCGCGGCCAGGATGAGCAATTGCGCCTGCTGACCGCGATCGACGGCGAAGCCATGGCCCGAGGCGCGGAATATTCGCCCTGGGTCGCGATCAAGGGACTGATCCTGACTGGTTACTACACCAGCGAAGTCGGCGGATCGCAGGAGCTGCGGTACGAACTCGTGCCGGGCAAGTGGGAGCCCGATATTCCGATACAGCCCGGCGACAGGGCCTTCTCAAGTGACTGGACTGCGGTGGATTTCGGCTGATAACAATGGAAAATCTGCAATTTGATGCGATCGTCGTCGGCTCGGGCATCACCGGAGGCTGGGCTGCCAAGCAGCTGACCGAAGCGGGCCTCAAGGTGCTCATGCTCGAACGCGGGCGCAAGATCGAGCATCAGGTCGACTACGAGAACGAGACCAAGGCGCCTTGGGAAATGCCGTTCCGCGGCGTTGGCGATACCGAGCTCTACAATCGTGAATACTCGGTGCAGATGCTCAACCGGCACTTCACCGAATTCACGCAGGATCACTTCGTCAACGATGCCGACCAGCCTTACCAGAAGGCGAAGGGGAGCGATTTTGACTGGTTCCGTTCCTACCAGCTCGGCGGGCGTTCGCTGACCTGGGGACGCCAGTGCTATCGCTGGTCTGACTACGATTTCGGCGCGAACAAGCGCGACGGCTTCGGCACCGATTGGCCGATCCGTTACGCCGATCTCGCTCCGTGGTACGACATGGTCGAGGACTTCGTCGGTGTTTCCGGCTCGCATGAAGGGCTGCCCCAGCTACCCGACGGCAAGTTCCTCCCGCCGATGGAGCTCAACTGCGTCGAGGCTGCCCTGCGTGAGCGTATCCTTGCGAAGTATCCCGATCGCTTGATCACCATCGGCCGCACCGCAAACCTGACAGAGGCCCGTCCCGAACAGGGCCGGGCGCATTGCCAGTATCGTTCGATCTGCGCGCGCGGTTGCTCCTACGGCGCCTATTTCTCGACCCAGTCGGCAACGCTTCCGGCTGCGAAGAAGACCGGCCTGTTGACTGTTGTAACCGACGCGCAGGTCACGAAGCTGGAATATGATGCCCAGACCAGACGCGTCAGCGCCGTTCACTGGATCGACACCAAGACCAGCGAGCGTAAGCGGGCCAGCTCGCGCATTGTCTTCCTCAACGCCGGTGCCTTCAACTCGGTGCACGTCCTGCTCAATTCTGCAAGCGAGACCATGCCCAACGGTCTTGCCAATTCGAGCGGTGTATTGGGCACGCACATCATGGATCATGCCAATACCATGGCGGCGATGGCCGTCGTGCCCGGTTTCGAAGACAGGACCAGCTTCGGGAACCGGCCGACCGGTATCGTGATTCCCCGATTCCGCAACCTGGACAAGCTGGATGGTGACGGCTTCACCCGCGGATACTCATTCCAGGGCGGCGCCCTGCAGGGTACCTGGACGCGCGGCAAGCGCATGCCGGGCATTGGAGAGGACTTCAAGGAAGAGCTCCACAAGATCGGTCCCTGGTCGATGGTGCTTGTCGTCTTCGCCGATTCCATGCCGCGGGCCAGCAACCGTCTGACCCTCAGCAAGCGTCTCGATCCGCGCGGCGTGCCGCAGCTTGAGATTGCATTCGCCCACGGCAAGGAAGAGCTCGCAGCACTCGCCGACGCCAAGAAAGAGGCTGCGGCCATGCTCAATTCTGCTGGAGCGCACGTGGTCATGGGCTTCGACCAGCCCGGCCATGGTGGCACTGCCATCCATGAAATGGGCGGTGCACGCATGGGTTGGGATCCGAAGACTTCGGTCCTCAACCGCTGGAGCCAGTCCCACGACGTGGCGAACCTGTTCGTGACCGATGGCGCACAGATGAGTTCGTCTGCCTGCCAGAATCCCTCGCTTACGTACATGGCCCTCACTGCAAGAGCCTGCGACGCGGCAGTGAAGATGCTCAAGGAAGGCGTCATTTGACCGAAGTTGCGTCGCCGCCGCTTGCGGTGCACCAGAGCGTAGAAGATACCGCCGGAAACCTGACCGATCGCCAGAAGACCCTTGCCTACCTGACCCTGATGGTGGCGCTGGTCCTGGAAATCGTCGACGTTACCATCGTCAACACGGCCCTGCCCGTGATCGAAAAGGATTTCGGTTCAGCTGCCGCCGAAGCGCAATGGGTGTCGGCCGGGTACTCGCTTGCCTTTGCGCTGCTCCTGATGCTGGGCGGCCGTTTGGGTGATGCGCTGGGCTATCGCCGTCTGTTCATCGGGGGCGTGGCCGGCTTTACGCTGGCTTCGGTCCTGTGCGGTCTTTCGACAAGTCCCGAACAACTGATTGCCGCGCGCGTGGCGCAGGGCTGTGCCGGGGCGATGATGGCACCGCAGGTCATGGCCTTGATCCAGGTCCTGTTCGAGCCTCTGGAACGCGTTGCAAAATTGGCCTGGGTTGGCGTGATAGGCGGTCTTTCCGCCATCGCCGGGCCGATCATCGGTGGCCTGCTCATTCACGCCAACCTCTTCGGGCTCGGCTGGCGCAGTGTCTTCCTCATCAATGCGCCGGTAGGCATGATCGCCTTGATCGTTGCCTGGAAGCTTTTGCCCAAGGCTCGCTCCGAACATGCCCGCGGCATCGACGGTTGGGGAACCCTCATGTTCGCGGCGGGTATGGCAAGTCTGCTGTTCCCGCTCGTACGCGGGAGCGACCTCGGCTGGCAACCCTGGCACTTCGCGCTTCTTCTGGCTGCGCCGGTCCTGCTGTTGCTGGTGTGGCGGCGGACGCAGCAGAGGACCGAACGCGGCGCTGCCAGCATGTTCCACCCCGAACTCTTTTCCCAGAAGCAGTTCCCTATGGGCCTGATGCTGGCATTGCTTTTCGGTACTTCGACGAGTGGCTTCCTTTTCGTATTCGCCTTCGGCGTGCAGAAGATTTTGGGATACTCGCCGCTTCAGACTGGCCTCCTGCACATTCCATTCAGTGTCGGGGTCATGATTGGCATTGCCTTCCTGGGGCGCAAGCTGATTGCCAGCCATGGCAAGTGGGTCCTTGTTGGCGGGGTTACCTGCATGGCCTTGTTCTCGGCCGGTACGCTTGGTTGGATCGCAACGGGCGGACAGGGCTGGTGGGTGCTTGGCTGCCTTGCGCTGGCAGGCGCAGGGATGGGTATGACCAATGGCCCGTTGACCCCGGTGATCCTTGCTCGTGTCGACCGGCAGCATGCAGGCGCGGCCAGCGGGCTGATAAAGACGGTGCAGGAACTGGGGATGGCTCTTGGCGTGGCGATAGTCGGCACCGCCTTTTTCGCGAGCGCGCAGGCAGGAGAGGTGGGACAGGTCCTGCCGGCCATATTTGTGATCGTGGCTCTGTTGCTCGGGTGTCTCGTCCTGGCCATTCGCCTTCCTGCCCCATTGTTCCCCGAGCACGACGCTTGACCGGAAATTAGGTTCCAAGTCGGCGCCCTTGGCGCCTGACTTTGAGATACCTGCTTGGATCGCCGGCGCGGTAGTGGGCGGCTGCCGTCGGCCCAACTGAACTGCGGGCGAATGGCAAGTTTTCAGGCTTTTGATCTGGAAGACGCTTTTCCGGCTCCGCCAACGAAGCGAGCGTATAACGCAACGGCCATTCACAGCCGCACAGAGGGTGTTCTTGACCTGGACCGATCAATCGAATCTGTCATGTCCTCGTGTGAGTGAACCCGAGATGGATATGGTCCGTGCGGCGTGATACCCGCTATTCCCATCCTCGATAACATACCGGATGGGATAAAAGATGGCCGACCTGAAACTTGAAACGATGACCGTGCATGCCGGGTGCGAACCCGATCCGACAACCAATGCCCGGATCACTCCCATCTACCAGACGGCTAGCTATGTGTTCGACAGTGCCGAACATGCCGCGGATCTGTTCGCGCTGAAGCAGTTCGGTAACATCTATTCGCGGATCATGAATCCCACAAACGACGTGCTGGAGAAGAAGATCGCAGCACTTGAGGGAGGTGTCGGCGCGCTCGGCGTGGCAAGCGGCCACGCGGCGCAGTTGGTGGCGTTTCACACCTTGATGGAACCGGGTTGCAATATCGTCGCCGCGCGCAGGCTGTATGGCGGTTCGCTCAACCAGATGGGCGAAGCGTTCCGTAAGTTCGGCTGGGAAACCCGCTTCGTCGATGTAGACGATCCTGAGAATGTCCGCGCCGCGATCGACGAAAAGACTCGCTGCGTCTTCATCGAGAGCCTTGCCAACCCCGGCGGCGTAGTGACCGACATCGCGGCCATTGCAGACATCGCCCATGAAGGCGGCGTTCCCCTGATCGTCGACAATACGATGGCCAGCCCGATGCTGTGTCGCCCATTCGAGCATGGGGCCGACATAGTAACCCACTCGACGACCAAGTTCCTCAACGGGCATGGCAATTCCGTCGGCGGCGTGATCGTCGATTCCGGGCGTTTCGACTGGAAGGCGCAAGCGCACAAGTTTCCCAGCCTGACGCAGCCGAACGGTTCATATCACGGAGCGGTCCTTGTCGATGCGCTGGAGCCGGTCGGTCCCATTGCTTTCATCATCGCCTGCCGCGTTCTTGGCTTGCGTGACTTGGGGCCGGCCATGGCACCGCAGAACGCATGGCTTGCGCTCACCGGCATGGAGACGCTGGCACTGCGTATGGAGCGACATTGTGACAACGCACTGGCGGTCGCAAAATGGCTCGAACAGCACGAAAAGATCGAATGGGTTTCCTATGCCGGGCTTGAGGGCAATCGTTACAAGCCCCTTGCCGACAAATACCTCGGCGGCAGGGGAGGGGCGGTCTTCACCTTCGGGGTGAAAGGCGGATTTGAGGCGGGCGTGAAGCTGGTTTCCAGTGTCAAGCTGTTCAGCCACCTTGCCAATATCGGCGATACGCGCTCGCTCATCATCCACCCCGCCTCGACCACGCACAGCCAGCTTGAAGGTGACGAACTCATTGCTGCCGGGGCGGGCCCGGACGTCGTGCGTATATCGGTTGGCATCGAGCATATCGACGACATCATTGCAGACCTCGAAACGGGGCTGAGCAGTATCTGATTTTCACGCCGGCAATTCTTCTGGCTGACAGGACGGTGCAAACCGGCCTGTCAGCGCGGAGCCGTGGCCGTCAACGACCGCGGCGTCGGCGCAGTCGGTGCTACCATCCGCGCCGGGCATCGAGCGCGATTCCGGCAAGGTTCTGCTCGCGCTTGATCCAACGGATTCTTCCGGGCCGATATTGCTCAATAAGTGAAAGGAACGCGGCTGCATGGTCCGACCGAGCTTGCCCGGTCGACGCCGCGAAGTTGGCCTGCCGGGTCACGTCCAGGGAATCGCCGACAAATTCGACATTCCGCTCTCCGAGTTCTTGAGCCAATTTGATCGCGAAGAGCAAGGCCAGCCATTCAGCGTCCGTGTTGGACCCCGTTCCCAAATCGTCGAAGAACTGCGCCTGACCGCGCACTACCACTGCGGCTTCCATAAAGCCCGGGTTGGGGCGACAACCACCGTCGAAGAATACCTTGAGCCTGCGTTTCATGATTGCAGCGTATCATCCCATCGGCGCGCGCGACACCTGCCAAGGATGCATGGCACCGCGTTTCCGGGACCACCCCCTTTGCCGAAGCCTCCTTTCGCGGCCGTTTGGTCAGCGCCAGCGGTTAGCCCAAAGCTCGATATCTGAATGACCTGAAGGCAACCTTTCCCTGACCGGAAGCGAACAGCGCCGGTCTCAGGCTGAGCAGATTGTCGACCGTATTCGCATTGTAACCGGATACGTAGGTCCGCACGGCGTGGCGGGTCCAGGCCTTGCCGTCGAGACTGTAGTAGAAGGTGACGACCTGGTCCCGGTTGGAGATGCGCATGTGCATGTGCCGCACGGCGGGCGCAGGCTCGGGCCAGTAGGACGCCTTGCCGCCGCGATAGGTCGTCATCCGCTGGCCGTCGATGCCCATGCCAAGAAACAGGCGATCGTCGAAGAAGAGCAGAAGGCCGCCCTGCACCTCGCCGGTAAGCTCCAGTTCGACCTCGATCTCGTAGGCGCGGTCGCCCACCTGCTGCGTAAGCGGCGAACTGTCGGCAGGCCCCGTGCCCTTGCCCGCAAGGGTCAGCTGGCCGTCCGCCACGACGACCCGCGCCACCTCGTCGGGTGCGCTGGCGTAGAGGCTCCAGAGCCGGCCCAGCGCAGTAACCCGGAAGGAGTCCGAGTGCGCCATGCCGTGCGTCTGCGCCAGACCGGCGGGCTTGCGCAGCGGCTGCGATAGGTCTCCTCCGGCTGCGCGGAACCAGCCGTCCGGCGTCCATTCGATCGGCTCGAGCAATGTCTGCCGCCCAAGCGTCTGATACCCGTTCTCGTAGCCGTGGTAGACCATGAACCAGCGTCCGTCGGGGCCTTCGACGCATGTCGCGTGGCCGCGCGACCACCACAGTTCGTCCGCCGAGCGCGTCCGAACGATCGGGTTGTGCGGGCAATGCTCCCAGGGGCCGTTGACCGATCTCGAGCGCGCGACGACGATCATGTGTCCGGTGGCCGGTCCGCTGGTCCCGCCGACGGCGTTGACGAGATAGAACCAGGCGCCGCGACGGAACAGCTTGGGTCCCTCGGGCGACCAGGCTTCGGTGATCCAGTCGTCGGGATAGCGCCAGGCCTCGTAGGCCGTCTCGACCGGTCCCGCCGTTGCAAGACCGTCAGGCGTGAGGCGGACGCGCTTGCCGTCGTTGAAGAACAGGTAGCGGTGGCCGTCCTCGCCGACAACGTGACCCGGATCGATCAACCCGCCGATGCCCAGATCGATGGGGTCACTCCACGGCCCTTCCATGGAAGGCGCGTGGATGACGTAGATGTTCGCGAAGCTGGCAAGCGGCGGCGACCAGGGCGCCTTCATGAAGGGAATGTAGATGAAATAGCGGTCGCCGTGCTTCGCGATGTCTACGGCGAAGACCGTGCCCAGCGGCCTTGCCAGCGCGGGGCCGAGCGGGCGCCAGTTCACCAGATCGCGCGAATGCCAGATCAGCAGACCCGGCGCTGCGTCGAACGACGAATGCGTCATGTAGTAGTCTTCGCCGTCCTTGAGCACCGACGGGTCGGGATAGTCTCCGGCAAGCACCGGGTTGAGGAACCGGCCGTCGCCGAGGTCGGCCTTGCGCTGGCCTTCGATGCCTCGAGGCCACTTGGGGCCTGAAGCCTTGCATGTATCGCCTGCGGGATCGGGTCCGGCGGCCTCTACGCGACTGGCACCTGACACCAGGACAGTGCCGGCAAGCGCAAGTTTGATTGCATCGCGGCGAGACTCCATTCATCCCTCCAATTATTAGAATTTGTCTTCCAGTAACGGGAGGGGTGAGGGTTGCAAGCCGCTTCATGGATATTCACCGATGCGCGTCGCAATGTTCAGGGCGAATCGGTTGGCTTGTCCAGCGAATGCAGCGTCTGGATGGTCGCCTTTATTCTGCCAGATCATTGCCGAAATGAATGGTCGGCCGCGATTGACGCTCGCGCACCGTTTTTCTAAGCGCGCTCACTTGAACAACCCACGGGGTGTCCTGGCGCTGTCAGGGCTGAGAGGTGGATCGCGGCGCATTCCGGCGTCCAGTCCGCAAACCCGCGAACCTGATCCGGTTCATGCCGGCGGAGGAATAGGGACAATGCGACGCCAAGCCACACGTTCGTCTGCCATTTTCACGGTGCTCGGCGCCGGCCTCTCCATGGGCATGCTCGCCCCTGCGCACGCTGAGGAAGCGGCCAGCGAAGACCCTATCGTCGTCACTGCACGCGGTCGGCCCGAGGCGCAGATCGCAGTGCCCGATACCGTGACCGTGTTCACGCAGGACGACATCGTCCGCCGCAAGCTGACCACCATCGACGAGTTCGTCGCCGCGACGCCCGGCGTGTTCATGATCAACGATCAGGACCCCGGCACCAACATGATAACGGTGCGCGGCGTTTCGACCAACCGCAACCAGTCGCCGTCGATCGCCTACGTGGTGGACGGCCTGGCGCTTGCCGATTCCGAGCTTTTTACCCTGCGCACGTACGATGTCGCGCGCGTCGAAATCCTGAAAGGCCCGCAGGGCGCGCTCTTCGGACGCTCGGCATCGGGCGGCGCTGTGAACATCGCCACCAACGACCCCTCCGACGTTGCGGGCGGCATGGCCTCGCTCGGGATGGGCAATGGCTTTACCTGGACGGCGGACGGCGTGGTCAACGCGCCGGTTTCGGACAGGGTGCAACTGCGCCTCGCGGGCTCCTATCGCAACAGCGACGGCTTCATTCGCAACAGCTACCTCGACAGGAAGGTCGACGGCTTCATCAGCCGCAACCTGCGCCTGAAAGCCAACATTGCAACCTCCGAAACGAGCACGCTCAAGCTGCGGATCGGGTGGGCGAACGAGGAAGGCGGCGCGGCCTACATCTCGTCCGAGAACGTCACGGGCCGCAACGGCGGGCGGCTTTCCGGTGCGATCCTTACCGATCCGCAGGGCGATTTCGAGGGCCGTGCATCGCGTGAGTGGTGGGGTGCCCAGGCGACCTTCGAGCAGGAACTGGGCGATGCCCTGATGCTCACATGGTCGGGTGGTTACGACAGCTACCACAAGGACTTCGTCGAGGAACTGGATTTTCGCCACGATACTCCCGTTACGCTGGGCGGCGTGCCGCTGTTCCCGAACGGTATCCAGCCCATCTCGCAGCCGGTCGACATCGAGGCATGGACCAGCGAACTGCGCCTGACATCGCAAGGGGCCGGGCCCCTGCGCTGGCACGCGGGCTTCTTCTTCCAGCGTCTCGAACGCGACCGGACCGATGATTTCGGCCCGCTCCTTTTCGGTGCCGAGCCGCAGCGCGCCGAGACCCGCTCCAACCAGATCGGCCTCTTCGCTCAGGCCAGCTACGACGTGCTGCCCTCGCTCGAGGCAACGCTGGGCCTTCGTTACGACCGCGACCGCCGCAAGGAAGACACCGTCGGCACCGATACCGCGACAATCTACGCCCGCCGCGCGAAGACATTCGACAAGTGGCAGCCCAAGGTCTCGCTGGCCTGGCACCCGACGCAGGACTTCACCGCCTATGTCACCGGCAGCGTCGGCTTCAAGGCGGGCGGCTTCAACCCGCTTCCCGGCGCCTCGGACATCTGGACCGCCAACTTTGCGGCGGAAACCGTCAAGTCGCTGGAAGCGGGCGTCAAGGGGCGCCTCGCCGGCGGGCGCGTGCGCTTGGCGCTGGCGGGCTTCGTCACCGACTACAGCAATTTCCAGAACACCGTCTTCCTCGGCAATTCGGTGGTGCTCTCGGTGCCCAAGGTGGACGTCCACGGGTTGGAAGCTTCGGCGCAGGCCGAACTCGGCCTCGGCTTCCGCCTCGATGGTGCCGCGGCATGGACGCACAGCCGCGTCGGTCGCTACACCACGCCCAATCCCACGCCCGAACCCGGCGAACCGGCGACGATCGACCTTACCGGCAATCGCACGCCCAATGCCCCCGACTGGACGCTGAACGGGGGGATCGGCTGGCAGGGCGATGCCGGACCCACCAAGGTCGACGCGCGCCTCAGCGTCGCGTACGTCTCGCGCGTGGACTTCGAGATCGACAATATCCTGCATACGCCCGGATATGCTTCGGTCGACGGCAGGGTCGGCGTCGACTTCGGTCCGTGGAGCCTTGAGGTCTGGGCGAAGAACCTCTTTGACAAGCGATGGGCGATCTCCGCGTTCGGCCAGCAGCAGTTGCCGCTGCTCCTTGGCCTTGGTCCCGACGGCCCGTTCGACAGCTTCACGATCAACTCCGGCCGCCAGTTCGGCGTCGGCGCCACCCACCGTTTCTGAGGGAAGGACGAGCCCATGAGCTTCTGCGACACGATCTGGCAGGACGTGACCCCGCTGCGCCGCGCGATCCTTGCCCAGCCTTTCCTTGCGGAACTGGCCGACGGTTCGCTTCCGCCCGAAAGCTTCCGGCACTACATGCTGCAGGACAGCCTCTACCTCGCCGAATATGCCCGCGTGCTGGCGATCGCCTCCGCCCGCGCGCCGACGGCTGCCGGACGGCTCGAATTTTCGGATGGCGCCAAGGTCGCGGTGCAGGTGGAAGAGGCGCTGCATCAGGCCTTCTTCGCGCAGTTCGGCGTCACTCCAGAAATGGCGCGCGAGGCCGAGGCGACGCCCGCCTGCCTTGGCTACACCGGCTACCTCGCCAGCCTTGCCGCGACGCGCAGCTACGAGGAACTGATCGCGGGCGTCCTGCCCTGCTTCTGGGTCTACTGGGAAGTCGGCTGCGACATCAAGCCGCGTGCCGCCTCGCCCAATCCCTACGCCGCCTGGATCGACACTTACGCGGCCCCCTCCTTCGGCGAGGCCACAGCCCGCGTGCGCGCGCTGGTGGACGAGGCCGCCGCCAACGCCACCCCGGCGACCCGCGCTGCAATGGAAACGGCCTTTCGTATCGCCACGCGCTATGAATGGATGTTCTGGGATTCCGCCTACCGGCGCGAGACCTGGCCGATCTGAGCGGCTCTGATGAACGTCGGCTTCGAATTGGCGCCGACGTTCATCTGCTTGCCCCTAAGCAAGCATCAATTGCCCACCTGAGCTTCATCGGCAGCCTCGGCCCGGCGTAGCTGCATAATGCGCCGGCGTGCGCGGATCGCGCCTGCATCTGTCTCCAGAATGGCTGGACGTGCATCCCAGAAATCGCGTGTGCCAAGCGATTGTTGCGCCGCTTCGATCATCGGCTCGTCCTCTTCGATAAAGACTTTCCGCGCGAGGACTTCTGCCTCGCGAGTGGCTTCATGATCGTAGAAGTAGTGGCTGCTCGTTGAGGTCTCGGGCGTGATGATGTGCGGATTGACCATTTCCGGCACTACCATGTCCCGCCGTTCTGTACCCGTTCGCGACAGGCCGACGGTGAGCGCCATCGCTGCAGGGGCGTGCCAGCGCATGTATAACCACTGGTCAACTCGCGCACCGTCAGCGACCATCGGCGCGGCCCATGCCGGGGCCGGGACAGCTTCCATGTCCCAGTTGTTCCAGATTGCGCCGCTCTCGTCGGTCACCACCGATTGACGGCCAGCGAAGATCGAACCGTTGACGCCGAAACTCTCGACATGGAGAAACTCTATGTGCGTAAGATCCATCAGGTTGTCGGTCACAAGTTCATAATGGCCCTGTATCACAAGATGGCTGCGCTGCATGCCGTCGCGGTCAACGAAACCGAAATCGGGGATGAGGCGAGCGTCGGCCTTATTCGGGTCGCCGGGCCAGAACCACAAGGCGCGATGGCGCAGAATTACCGGCATCGTTCGCGCTCTCACATGAGCTGGCGGCGGTCCCGGGAAAGGACTATGTACGCAGGTTCCAGTGCGGTCAAAGCCGAGCCCGTGATACGGGCAATGGATGACATCGGCCTCGAGTTTCCCCTTGCTGAGCGGGACGAAACGGTGCGGGCAGCTATCGGCAAGCATGGCGTACGTGCCGTCGGAGAGGCTGGCGATCAGCCATTTCTCGCCAAGCAGCGTGCGCGAAAGCATGCCGCCATCGGGAATTTCATGATCCCACGCCGCCATATACCATAAGTTGCGAACGTAATCGGCCATCGGGTTCTCCCAGTTCTTCGACATGGGAGGGGACGATGTTTTTGCATACCGCGCCGCCTCCCGAAGGATCGTCCCGAAGGACAAAGCGGCCTGCAGCATGGCAGCGCCGGGCCTGGCCCTCACGCTACCTTCCCAAGCAAAGCATGTAACATGCTTCGCTACCAGGCTTGGCAATCTGCTAACTAGAATGCCCTTTCCAGTCAAGATTCGCTGATGAATCTCGTCGGATGGTCAACGAGCTGGCGCGTGGCATAGGAGAGTGGACGGGCGGCTTGCCAGCCTATCAAAGCCTTCACCATTGGTGCGGTTCAGCCGCCGAATTACGCATCCCAGAAGCGGACTGTCCGCTTATTTCTCAGAAGATTGCACAAGTGCTTTGTGTGGATGATTTTTGATGAGCGATCTGCGCGTTCAGTAACCCATTGTTTACCATCAATTCCTACTGCCGATCCCAGATTGTGATGGGGCAATAGGGGCGAATAATGGCAACTGCTACGGGGCAGGACCTTCGGCTAGTCCGGGGCGGTGGATTTTTATGGATTGCAGAACTTGTCGTAGCGTTTGGCCTGGCCATCCCCTCCGTCGCCCAGGCCCAGTCTGTCCCCCTGACGCCCCCAGCTCGAAGCGATCTGGAGCCGGTGCCGCAGGAACAGGCTGCCCCTCGACCGCGATTGACGGTTGACGAGCGCATCGAGCGCGCGCCCTGCGCGCTGGAAGATCCGGCCTACTCCTCGATCAAGATCAGGATTGCCACAGCCACGTTTCGCAATCTGGGTCCGGTAGATGCCAGCGAACTGGCTGATACCTATGGCGATTTCGTCGGCACCGAACAGCCGATCAGCGTGGTGTGCCGGATTCGCGATGCGGCTGCGACCAAGCTTCGGAAACTGGGCTATATCGCCGCAGTTCAGGTGCCCGCCCAGCGCATCGAAGATGGTGCAGTCAATTTCGAAGTGCTCTACGCCAAGGTCACGTCGATCCGCGTGGTGGGCAAGGTCGGCCGTAATGAGCGGTTGATTGAGAACTATCTATCCAAGCTCGCCGACGGTCAGCTGTTCAACCGCTTCCAGGCCGAACGCTACCTGCTGCTGGCCCGCGACATTCCGGGCTATCAGGTGCGCCTTTCGCTCAAGCCAGCAGGCACCGGCGCGGGCGAGATGATCGGCGAAGTGCGGATCGACTACACCCCGGTCACGGTCGACTTCAGCGCGCAAAATTATGCCGGTCCCGGCACCGGCCGCTATGGCGGGCAGCTGCGGGCGGTGTTCAACGGCCTTACCGGCATGGGCGATCGCACGACGCTGTCCTTTTATTCGACGGCGCAGGTCCATGAGCAGAATATCCTGCAGGCGGGTCATGAAATGGCGCTGGGCGGAAATGGCCTGCGGATCGGTGGGCGCGTAACCTATGCCTGGACCCGACCCGATTTGGGGCCTGCCGTCCCCGACGTTTCGGCGCGTACGCTGTTTGCGAACGTCGAGGCGATCTACCCCTTCCTTCGCAAGCAGGCGGTTACCATCCGCGCTGCCGCCGGTCTGGATTTCGTCAACCAGAAAGTCGATTTCGGTGGCATCCCCCTCAGCGAAGATCGTCTGCGGGTGGGCTATGTGCGGCTCGACCTGGACGCGATCGATCTCAAGGGCATGGGGCCGGGCGGCTCGATCCTCTGGAAATTCAACGGATCGCTGGAGGCGCGCAAGGGTCTCTCCATCTTCGGTGCCAGCCCTGATTGCATGACCCAGCAGGCGACCTGCCTTGCGACCGGCTTCGTTCCGCCCAGCCTGATCGGCGGCGATCCCAATGCCTCCGTTTTCCGCTTCAACGCCAATCTCGAACTGCATCCGCTGCGCCGTTTCGCCGTGACATTCTCGCCGCGCGCGCAGGTCAGCACCGCAGGGCTGTTCTCCTTCGATCGCTTTTCCATGGGCAATTACACGGTCGGGCGGGGCTTCGATCCGGGCACTGTGACCGGCGACGATGGCATTGGTATCCAGACTGAGCTGCGGCATGAAGGTTTCCGGCTCAATCCGCGCAGCAATGTGGAATTTCAGCCCTATCTGTTTCTCGACAATGGCTGGACCTGGGACCGTTCATCGCCGACGGGCGGCGCGCAGCCGCTGCATTCTCTGGGCGGTGGCCTGCGAAGCCGTGTCGGCGGCCGTGCGCGTCTCGACCTTGCCGTCGCCTTCCCCCTGACGACCCTACCCGGCGAGACGGGACGCCGCGATCCGCGCTTCCTTGTCACCTATTCGATGAATCTTTTGCCCTGGAGCACCCGCTGATGCGCCCCCGTTCGTCTCTCTCCCTACTGCGTAACGCCTCGCTCGTCGCGCTGCTCGCGGCGATGCCGCAGGTGGTCTGGGCGCAGGCCTTTCAGGGCACCGGTACGGTCGATTTCGGCAGCGCGACCATCGATTCTTCGGTCGCAGGCGTCGACAATATTACCGTCGACTCCGCGCACACAACGATCACCTGGACGCCCACCGACACCGGAACGGGCGGCGGCGCGATCAACTTCCTGGCCAGTGGTGACACGGTCAATTTCGCGGCGAACGGTGCGCTGGGCAGCAACTATGTCGTGCTGAATCGCATCGTGCCCGTCGACCAAACGCGTGCGGTGCGGCTTGACGGCAACATCACCAGCGACGCGGCCGGCAGCGTGTGGTTCTACAGTCCCGGAGGCCTGCTGGTGGGCAGCACGGCGCGGATCGATGTCGGCAGCCTGTTGCTCACGACGGGCGATCCGGTGGTCGACGGCACGGGCGATTTCATGCCTACTGCCGGTCAGTTCAGCATCGGTCCGCAGTCAGGCAGCACATCGGCCATTGTGGTCGAGGCCGGGGTCGAGGTGCGCTCTGAAAACGTAGGGCAGAACAATTATATCGTCGCTGTCGCACCGCGCATCCAGCAGGACGGCCTGCTGAGCGCGCGCGGTTCCGTGGCGCTGGTCGCGGCGGAAAGCGCCGACTTCGCGATTGATAACACTGGGCTTTTCAACATCAGTGTTACGAGCGGATCCGGGGTTTCGACCAACACCTTTACCCATACAGGTTCTACCGGCGGTCCTGATATCGCCGGGGTCGGTGAGACGCGCCGGGTCTATATGGTGGCGGTTCCCAAGAACAACGCGATCACGATGGCGATCGAATCGAGCGGTTCGATCGGCTTCGACGTCGCAGGCGCGGCCAGCCTTGACGGCAACACCATCGTTTTGTCGGCCGGGCACAATATCGCCGACAGCGGCTCGGGCAATCCGATTGCCGTGGGTCCGGCAAGTTCGGGCACGGCGGACATCAGCATCGCCCGGGGCAGCTATACTTCGAACGGCTATGTCAGCGCGGTCGGCAACGTCACTGTTACCGACATGACCGCAGGCGGGACGCCCGACATAAGCTTTGCGTCCAATCTTTCGATCCACGCCAACAATGCCGCAATACTGCGTGCCGAACAGGGCACCATTTCGATAGGCGGCGACCTAGTGCTCGAGGCGGACGCAGGCAGTACCGGTGCGGGCAGCGCGTCGCTGGAGGCAGGTCTGGCCGGAACCGCGGTCAATATCGGTGGCAATCTTCTAGTTTCCGCCAGCGAGATCAACACAAGCAACTTCTATGCAACGGGTGGCGCAGCCCAGTTGCTGAGCGATGGCGGTCTCATCACCGTCGGCGGATCGGCAGTCGTGGCAGCCAATGCCATTGGCTTCGATACCGGCATCGGCAGCGGCGGATCGGCCAATGGCGGCTCTGCAATTGTCACGATCGGTGCGGGCGGTGGGCTGCTCGTCTCGGGTGGTTCGTTGACGGTCGACGCGTCTGCAAAGGGCGGGGCCGCCGGTGATGGCTCCGGCGATCTCGGTGGCGATGCCTATGGCGGGTTTGTGAAGGTCGAAACCACGGGCGGCACCATTGGCGTGGCAGGCACCCTTGCCATCGGCAGCAGCGCTATTGCGGGCGACGCGGGGCTGACGAACGGAACCGGCGGTGAAGCCTTGGCCTATCAAGCACCGGAACTGCTGATCCAAGGCGCGATCACGACCGGTGGTCTTTCGCTGGACGCCCGGGTAAAGGGCGGCAGTGGCAGCAGCGGCGGCAACGCCTATGCTTCATCGCCCATTTTCACCCTTAGCCCGGGAAGTATGCTGACTGTATCGGGCGACGCGCTATTCGATACCTCGGCCCATGGCGGCGACGGAGCCGTCGGAACCGGCGGCTACGCCGTAGCGGGCAACGTCAAACTCGCAGTCGGGGACAGCGCGGCGACGATCGATCTGCAATCCAATGTCGGGTTCAATGCATCGGCCATTGGCGGCAACAGCGCGAGCGCCGCCGGTGGTGCTGCGACCGGCGGAACGGTGCTTCTGGCCGCCGATGCCGGCACGTTCAAACTGGCGAGCACAGGCGGGTCGCTGGTCTTTGACACCAGCGTTCAGGCCGGAACAGGCACCATCAGCGGCGTTGCCCAGAATGGCTTTACGCTGTTCAGCGCAGCATCGAACGCCACGGCATCCCTTGGCACGGGGGGCGGCTCGCCGGGCGACATCGTCATCAACGCGCCGATTACGGTCGGCGGCAACAGCCATCTCAAGATCCTCGCCGCAGGGTCGATCGACGTGGCGGGCACGGTGACTGGCAGCGGCGCGAACGCGCACCTTACCCTGCAGGCGGATTCGGACGGCAATGCCGCCGGAACGGTTACGGCACAGTCCGGCCTGTTCAACCTGACCGGCACGGGCAACCAGATCGACATCTATTATAATCCGGCCAGTTTCGGCACCCCCACGGATTTCTCCGGCAGCGTAGTGGCCGGTAACCTGACTGCCTATCAGTTGGTCTATACCCTGGCCGACCTTCAGGGGATCAACAACTTCCTCGGCCAGAATTTCGCGCTGGGCACCGACATTGACGCTTCTGCGACCATCGGCTGGAACGGTGGCGCGGGTTTTGTGCCGCTGGGCACGGGATCGCAATATACCGGCAATTTCGATGGCCTGGGCCATGTCATCACCAACCTGACCATCAACAGGCCGGGCGTGACGCAGGTCGGTCTGTTCGCCTTGGCCGGTGGACCGGCTTCCCAGCCGGCCATTTCGATCCGCAATGTCGGCTTGATCAACGCCAGCATCATCGGCGGCGACAGTGTCGGCGGCCTGATCGGCGCAACCGCCAATTGCGGCTTCTGCGGCGCGGTCAAGGTTTCGAACAGTTTCGTGACGGGGACCGTGACCGGCCAAAGCAATGTCGGCGGCCTGATCGGCGGCACCGGCATGAATACGTTCGTCGACGGGTCCCATTCGACCGCGGCCGTGATCGGAAGCGGCAGTAGGATCGGTGGCCTGATCGGCGGGGCCTATCATGCCGTGGTCACCCGGTCATTCTCGACGGGCATCGTCTCCGGCGCGGACAACAGCACCGAAGTCGGTGGCCTGATCGGCTGGCATGACTATGGCAGCATCGATCAGTCCTATTCCAGCGGCGACGTCGTAGTGGGCGCGGGCGCGCAATTTGTCGGCGGGTTGACCGGTACCAACTGGGTTTCGGTGTCTCGCTCATACGCGCTGGGCGATGTGATTGCAGGATCGGGCAGCGACAGCATTGGCGGTTTGGTCGGGCGAAATATCGGTCCGGGTTATGGCACCATCAGCGCCAGCTACTCGACTGGCGCGGTTATCGCGCAGGGCGGAACCAATGTCGGTGGTTTCGTCGGCGACAATGCGGGCGGCGTCATCTCCAGCAGCTATTGGGACGGCTTTACCAGCGGTCTGTCGGCAGGCATTGGCGCCAACACCGGTACGATTACCAACCTGCTGTCGGTGACCGGCGACCCCAGCCAGTCGGGGGCAGGCAACTATGCCTTTGGTTCGACGGCCTATGCCAACCTGAACCCCAACGACTGGATCTGGATCAAGAACGCTACGCGGCCGATCGGCATTTGGGAACAGCCCCAGTTCCAGTCCGGCGTGGCATCGATCGGCAGCATCCATCAAATGCAACTGGTAAGCCTCGCGCTCGAACGCAATTATCGACTGTCCCATAACATCGATGCGACGGAGACTGCACGTCTGAGTGGCGTGTGGGGGCAGGACGGCTTCATCCCGCTTGGTGATGGCGAGCCACCATTTCTGGGCGTATTCGATGGTGCGGGCCATGTCATTTCCGGTCTGGCGATCAACCGGCCTTCGGAAAGCGAGGTTGGCCTGTTCCGTTATAATGCCGGCACGATCCGCGACCTTGGCCTTGTCGATGTCAATATCCTTGGCGGTCTGGGCTGGGTTGGGGCGATTGCGGGAGGCAATTCGGGAACGATCACGGGGTCCTTCGTGACTGGCGTCATCAACTCCGGCGGCTCGGACACGGGTGGTCTGGTCGGCATGAATCAGAGCACCGGGATCATTGACAATAGCTGGTCCGGAGTGAACGTCAGCGGAGGCAATTATATTGGCGGTATCGCCGGTTCCAATGATGGCAGCATATCCTTCACCTTCGCCAATGGCGTCGTGACGGGGGCTGGCGCCGGCGGTCTCGTCGGCTCCAACTCGCCATCCGGTTCGATCCTCAACAGCTATTGGGACAGCGAAGCATCGGGCGTGTCTGTGGCCTGCTCTATCGACGGCGGAACAAGCTGCGCTAACGCCGGCATGTTGACCACCGCCCAGTCGAGGCTGGCTTCCAGCTTTGCAGGCTGGTCGCTCGATACGACCGGCACCGACACTGCGATCTGGCGTATATACGACGGGCTATCGACCCCGCTGCTCAAGGCGTTCCTTCGCCCTCTGGTGGTCGGACCAACCGACACGACATTGGTCTATGACGGGACCGTGCCGCTGCTCAATGCCATCCCCCTGGGCGCGGACCTGAACCATCTGTTCGGCACGGCGGGGATCAGCGGCGCCGGGCGCAATGCAGGCAGTTATTCCGTCAGCTATTCGGGCGGGCTGTCGTCCGACCAGCTGGGCTATAATATCATTACGGCCCCCGCGGCGACTTTGACGATCACGCCAGCGGCACTGACTCTGAACGCCGTCACGGATGGACGCATCTATGATGCTACAATCCTGTCGAGCGGATCGGTCGGCATCGTCGGTCTCCAGGGCGCCGATAGCATTAGCGGCCTGACGCAGTCGTTCGACAGTGCCAATGCCGGCACGCGTACGCTGTCCGTCGATACGGGGTACACGATCAACGACGGTAACGGCGGGGGCAACTATACCGTCTCGTTCAACACGGCTTCGGGCAGCATCACCCCGGCGGCGCTGGTTCTGAGTGCTGTAAGTGATACGCGCACTTACGATGCCACGGTCGGTTCGACTGGAAGCATTGGCATCAGCGGCCTGCAGGGCGCCGATAGCATTGGCGGCCTGACGCAGTCGTTTGACAGCGCCAATGCCGGCACGCGTACGCTGTCCGTCGACACGGGGTATACGATCAACGACGGTAATGGCGGGGGCAACTATACCGTCTCGTTCAATACGGCCTCGGGCAGCATTACTCCCGCCGCCGCGACAATCACCTATACCGCGAATCCGGTCAGCAGCGCTTACGGCGATGCGCTGGCTGGGCTGACCGGCACGGAGAGCGCGAGTGGGTTGTTCGGATCAGACACGCTGGCCACGGTAACGACCGGCACCGCGGTCTATTCCACCTCTGCCAGCGCACTGAGCAACGTTGGCAATTATGCCGTTACGGGATCGGGACTGAGCGGAAATTCGGCGAACTACAGCTTCTCCTTTGTCCAGGACCCTACGAACGCCATCGCCCATTCGGTTATCGCGCGGGCGATTACAGTAAACGGCGATTTGCGCGACCGGCTCTATGGCGATGCCAACCCGATCCTGACCTATACGGTCGGCGGTGCGGGACTGGTCAATGGCGACACGCTGACCGGATCGCTCAGCACCGCGGCGGACACATTGTCGGGCGTCGGTTCCTACGCAGTGACGCAAGGCACGCTGGCTGCTTCGTCCAACTACGCGCTGACTTATGTCGATGGATCGCTGAGCGTCACGCCCCGGTCGCTCATCATTAGCGCCGACCCCGCAAGTCGCGTGCAATTCGACCCCAATCCGGCGTTGACCTACACGGTAGGCGGCGATGGTCTGGTAAATGGCGACAGCCTGGCCGGCGCGCTGACGACTACCGCGACGATCGCTTCGCCTGCAGGGTCGTATCCCATCACGCAGGGCACGCTGGCTGCTTCGTCCAACTATACTGTGACCTACACCGGCAATGACCTCACGGTTCTTCGCTGCAGCGCGGCCAATGGTTGCACCGGATCGACCGTGCCCACGATCGCAAATCAGGTGAGCAGTTCGGTGCAGCAGCAGGAACAGAGCGCGGCATCGCAGACCGAAGAGGAGCAGAAGGAACAGGCTGCGGCCGAAAGCACGGGCAATCCCAAGGTTGTGGTCAACAGCGTGATAGACACCAGGAAAGTCAGCCAGCCGCCACCGGTAGACGAGCCGGTCTCGGGAACCGGCAATTCATCCCTCTGGATTCCGGGAGACCTATGATGAAGCGTATTGTTCCATGGCTGGCTGCCACGGCATTTGCCCTTGCCCAGGGTCCTGCCCTCGCATCGCCAGTTGCCATATCGGCATCCGACAGTTTCCGCGTCGGCGATCACGGCGTGCTGTGCACCGCGCAGAGGCGCAGCGAAGACAGCCGGTTCACATCCATGTTCGATCGGGGCTATGATGTGGTCTGCCGCGACGCCGCAACGCCGGTTGCACGGCTCTATGCGCTCAAGGCTCCTGCAGGCGACCCGGCGAAGGGAACGGACAAGGACCTGTCCTGCGCCAACCCGGCGGAAGCGACGATAGCCGATCTGGGCGGCGTTGCAAAAGTCGAGTGCCGCAATAGCGCCGGCCTCAATTACACCATCTACCGCCTGCGGCGCGGCGGCGAAACGCTGAGCGCGGAAGGCCTGTCGGCCTATGACAGCGCGCTGCAGGTCGGACTGCGCGCGCTTGCCGCGGATCGCCCGGTGAGCGGTGAGATTTCCGTTGCTACCACCAATGCCGGCGACCCCGCCGCGTTTGCGCGGGTCCAAGCGGCCAGCCTCGATCCCGCTCAGGCGCTTGCTGCCGGTTATGACCGCAATATTGAAGGCAGCTACGCCGAAGCGTCGGAGTTTTTCGAGGCGCTGGTTGGCCGGGTTCGGATCAACGACAGCGAGGCCAACAAGGCGGCGGAATATTACGCCAATGCCGCCATGCAGCAGTCGAACCTGGGCCATATGGCCGAGGCGGACCGCCTTTTCGCTGACGCGGCCAAGGTTGCCGACGGGTCGGACGCCCTGTTCGGACGCTTGTTTCGCAACCTGCAGGCGATGCACAGGCTCAATCAGCTCGATGCCGAAGGCGCCCTTGTCGCTCTCGACACCGCGGTTCCGGCCATCGCTGAGGCGGCGGGATCGAGCGAACGGCTGACCGGCGGTTTCATCGACAAGCAGCTTTCGCAGCGGCTTCAGGTCGATGACGACGCCATGATCAAGCTGGGCGGAGGTGCGACCCATCTGTCCGAAACCGAACGCGGCACATTGCTGGATGCCCAATCCCATTATCTGCGCGGCGTCGCCCGGCGGATGAAGGGCGAACCTGATGCGGCCAGATCGGAATTTGCAACGGCAATGTCCGATTATGCGTCGGTACGTGGCGGGGCGGTGCGATCGATGCACTGGATGATCGCCAGCATTTTCACCGAACAGGCCCAGTTGGCAGAGGCTCAAGGCAAAGGCAGCCTGGCGGAAAGCCATTTGCGCGAGGCTCTGCGCATCTATGAGGATGATTATCCGGAATCGGCGACGGTTCTGTCCGCCAAGGCGCGGTTGGCTGCATTGCAGGCCAGGCATGGAGCCATGAGCGATGCCATCCCTGCCTATCGCCAACTGGTGAGCGATGCCGCGCACGTTCCGGGCGGCAGTGAAGCTCTGCGCGCCCTTATCAAGCCCTATTTCGAGGCGCTTGTCGCCAAGGGCGATATGCAGTCCGCCAACGACTTCTTCCTGGCCAGCCAGGCTATGGTGCGTCCGGGCGTCGCCCAGACACAGGCCGTGTTCGCGCGCGAATTGTCGGGCGGTAGCGATGAGGCATCGAGCCTGTTTCGCCAGTCGATCAGCCTGACCCGCGATATTGTCGTCACCGATGCTGAGATCGCCCGCCTTGGCGCGATTGACACGCGTACACCGGAGGAAAATCAGCTGCTTGTTGCTGCGCAGGCGCATCGCCAGCAGGTGGGCGCCGATCAGACCGCGTTGCTGGCCCAACTGGCTGCATTCCCCAAGTTTCGCGTCATGGCGAGCTCGACCCTGGAACTGGAAGGAATGCAGGCCGCGCTCAAGCCCGGCGAAGCCTATTACAAGCTGCTGATTGTGGATGAGACGGCCTATGGCATGCTCGTGCGACCCGATAACGGCCGGATTTTCAAGATCAAGGCTACCCGCGACGAGCTGGAAAAGCTGACCGATGCCATCCGCGATTCCATCGTCATCGAGGAATCGAACCAGCTCGTGACCAATCCCTTCAATCTTGTCGCCGCGCACAAAATGTATGACCTGCTCTTTGGAGCGGTGGTCGGGGAAGTTCCGTCGATCAGGCATCTGGTGTTCGAACCCGATGGGCCGCTGCTCAAGTTGCCGGCCAACGTATTGGTCATGGATCAGGCCAGCGTCGACGCCTATGTCGCGCGCCAGAAGGCCAAGAATCCGGACGAATTCGACTTCACCGGTACCGCTTGGCTGGGCCGCGACCGCATGATCTCCACAGCCGTTTCCGCACAATCGTTCATCGACGTGCGTCGCCTGCCCGCTTCCCGTGCCGCGCGGAATTATCTCGGCATGGGGCAAAACGCACCGGCAGCCAGGCTGGAATGGGCACCGCATAGCGAGCAAGGCCGCGACCCTTGCGACTGGGCCCTTTCCGTCTGGAACAAGCCAATCTCCTCGGCCGAACTCAGGCTTGCTTCGCTGCGCCTGGGCGGAATGGATAATGAGGTTGTGACGGAGGAGGGATTTTCCGACACAGCTCTGCGCGAGCGCGAGGATCTCAAGGATTTCCGCATCATCCAGTTCGCGACCCATGGCCTCGTCACCGCGCCGCGTCCTGGCTGCCCGGCGCGTCCGGCGCTGGTGACCTCCTTTGGTCAGCGGGATTCCGACGGACTTCTGAGCTTCAAGGAGATCTTCGACCTTCGGCTGGACGCTGACACGGTGATCCTCTCAGCCTGCGACACCGCTGGCGCGGCGACGGCGGCGGCGACGCGCGAAGCGGGCATTGGCACTGGCGGCAATTTCGCGCTCGACGGTCTGGTGCGCGCCTTTGTCGGCGCCGGAGCGCGATCGGTCATCGCAAGCCACTGGCCGGTGCCCGATGATTATGACGCCACCAAAAGGCTGATGTCGCTGATCTACGAGGATAGCAGTACCCGCCCGATCGGCGAGTCCATGCGCTTGTCGGAGAACCTGCTGATGGACGATCCCTTGACATCCCATCCTTATTATTGGGCAGCCTTCGCCATTGTCGGCGACGCTGCCAAGCCGCTGTCCGGCGGCGGAACCGGCCAATTGGCCGACACGCAGGGTGCTGTGAACCAGAAGGAAACCCACCAATGAGCGATCGCCAGGAGAAAGCAGCCAGAGGCTTTTCCAAAAGGCTGGGCAAGCTGGCGACGCAGATCGGCCGGACCCGCATCGCGCTATCGCTGGTCGGGCTGGTTCTGGCTGTGCTGGTTGCCAAATTCAGCTGGAACCTGCCTTTCGCCATCGATGCCGAACATGCCCTGTTCGATGCGCGGATCATCGCCACCGCTCCAACGGTGGAGCAGGACACTCGTGTCGTCATGGTCCCCTATACGGACGAGACGCTGATCCGCACGGGCAAGCGGTCGCCGCTGGACCGCACCACCCTGGCCAAGGCGCTGGCGCGGATCGACGGCATGGGGGCGAAGGGGATCGGCATCGATATCCTGATCGACCAACCGCAGAGTGACGACGACCTGCTCATCAAGACCTTCCAGTCGATGAAGACGCCGACTTTCCTCGCCCATGCCTCCATCGACACGGCGAGCGACAAGATTCTCTACGAACAGCAGCAGTTTCTGGAGAATTTCCAGAAGGAAATCGCCAAGGGCGGCAATGTCCATCCGACTAGCATCGTCATTCAGACCGATTCCGACAATGTCATGCGCAAATGGGCGGACATCATCCCAGGTGCGCCGCCGCGCATGCCCAATGCGCTCAATCCCGGCGACAAGGCCTTCGCCGATTATACCGGCAGCCTGGCCTATCGTCGCCCTGCGCTGAAGGATCAGCCGATTTTCGCGGCCATCCCCATCGACACCTTTGCCAATGACGATCTGTTCCAGTCGCCCGAGGCGTCGGCCATGTTCGCGCAGCAGATCAAGGGCAAATATGTCCTTATCGGCGGCAATATCCAGGATATCGATATTTTCCAGACCCCGCTGACCCGCGGTGCGGCCGAGGACGAAGCGAAGAATATCTGGGGGGTGGAGCTGTTCGCGCACATGCTGGCCCAGATGATGGATGGTCGGCTTCTGAAGCCGGTTCCGAACTTCGTGCTTTGGTTGGCGGCGATCGCCGCCGTCATTGCCGGCGCCTTTACCGCCTCTTTCAATCGTAAGCCGCTTGTGTCCGGTTCACTGCTCGCGGTCCAGATTGCGGCGTTGGGCGGCATTCCGTTCCTGCTCGCCGCCAATGACATCGAAACCTATGGCCTTCCCGCCTTCGGCTGGATCGTGGGCTGGCTGGCCGCCTTCATCATTGCCGGATCGGCGGCGCGAGCGCTGAGCGCCGAACAGCGCCGCTTTGCGCAGGGCGCGCTGGGCAAATATCTGCCTGCCGACATTGCCGCGGAAATCATGAAGGACCCCGATTCCCTTCAGCTTGGCGGACAGAAGCGCGAAATTTTCGTGATCTTCTCCGACCTTGAGGGCTTCACCAAACTGAGCCACGCCATCGAACCGGAAATGGTGGCGAAACTGCTCAACCGATATCTCGACATGTTGAGCGACGTGGTGCTGGCCCATGGCGGGACCATCGACAAGTTCGTCGGTGACGCCGTCGTTGCCTTCTGGGGGGCGCCGATCAGCCGCCCGGACGACGGCGAACGCGCGGTTAAGGCGGCGCTTGCCATGCATGCTGCCGGCGAGGAGTTTCGCCGGACCGTGCCCGAAGGCGTGCCGCCGATCGGCATGACCCGCGTGGGCCTGCATTATGGCGAGGCCATCGTCGGCAATTTCGGCGGCGAAGGGCGCATTCAGTATACCGCGCTGGGTGACAGCATGAACACCGCTGCGCGCCTTGAATCGGCCAACAAGCAGACCAAGTCGGCCGTGCTTGTCAGCGAGAGCGCGAAGGAGCGTTGCGGCATGGATATCTTTCGGCCGCTGGGCAATGTCGTGCTGCGCGGCCGGGCTTCGTCGATTGGCATTTTCGAACCGGTTCCCGACATGCCCGTGGCCGAGCGCAGGCAGTTCTGCGAAATAGCCGACAAGGCCATCGGCGGCTGCTCGGATGCCTTGAGCGAGCTTGAAAAGAAATCGGAAACCATAGTGGCCGACAAGGCCTTAACGCAGTTGATTTACCGACTGAAAAACCAAGAAGCTGGAGGGTATTTTGTTCTCGACTAAGAAGTTGTCGGCACTTGCAGGCGCCGTTCTCGCCTTGACCGCCGCCGATGCGGCGCTTGCCGGAACCATCGTCGTCCGTTCGTCCGGGCCCTCGGCTGCCTCCTATCCGGTGGGCAAGTCTCTCGCGGCGGATGCGAAGCTGACGCTGAAGCCCGGTGACGTGATCACCGTGCTCGATGCCAGCGGCACGCGTGTGCTTAAGGGACCCGGGCAGGTCGCGGTTACCGGTTCTGGCGCGGCGACGGGTTCGGGCCTGACCGCTCTGCTCGCCAACACCGGCGCGCGCCAGTCGCGCACCGGGGCGACCCGCAGTGCCATTGGCGGCGGTCCTGCGCGTAGCCCGAACGTCTGGTATGTCGATGCCTCGCGCGGTGGCACGCAATGCCTGGCCGACGCCAACCTGACGGCGATCTGGCGTCCGGACAACGCTACGGAGGGTTCGGCGACCCTGACCCGGGAGAGCGACGGCAAGAGCGCAGTCGTGGATTTCCGCGCAGGCCAGTCGGTTCGCGCCTGGCCGGTCGAGGAACTGCCCGTTGCCGAAGGGGCGCGTTTCAAGATCGCGCTGACGGGCGCGGCGCAGTCCGTCACAGTCAAGGTCGCCATGGTGAATCCGGCCAACGCCGATCTCGATGGTGTCGCCTCGGCGTTGCTGGCCAAGGGCTGCAATAACCAGATGGACGTTCTGGTCGAAGGTTCCAAGCAGGAAGCCGGACCGGGGCTCGCGTCGAACTGATGGTTTCTGGCCGGGTTGGGGGACCCGGCTGGTGCCACGCACTTCTGAGGGGCAACAGGTGCTGATAGCGCAAATCACCGACATTCATCTGGACTTCGAGCCGGGCAATCCAAGTGAACTGAACAGGCAGCGGCTCGACATGGTGCTCGCTCGTTTAATGAGCGGGCCGAACCGGCCTGACCTGTTGCTCGTCACGGGCGATCTCACCGACAAGGGGGATAGCGAGAGCTATGCACGGTTGGAAGAGGCGCTGGCGAGTTGCCCGTTTCCGGTGTACCTGTGTGTCGGCAATCATGACCTGCGCGATGCATTCCGGGCGCAGTTTCCTAACGTCCCGGTCGCCTCCGGCTTCATCCAATATGCGATTGAGTTCGATGCGCTGCGCATTCTCGTGCTGGATACGCTTGAGGAAGGGCGTCACGGCGGAGCGTTCTGCGAAACCCGGGCGGCCTGGCTTCGCGCCACACTGGCGGAAAGGCCTGACGTGCCCACCGTCATCGCCATGCACCACCCGCCGACGGAGATGGGAATCGACTGGATGGACACGGTGTCCCAGGAACCCTGGGTCGCCCGTTTCGGGCGAACGGTCTGGTGTGCCGATCAGGTGAAAGCCATAGTCTGCGGACATGTCCATCGTCCGATCATGACGCTTTGGCAAGGGCGGCAACTGACCGTGTGTGCGTCATCTTCTCCCGAAGTCGCGCTGGATTTCCGTCCGATCGATCCCGATGCGACCGATGGACGCGCGATGATCGTCGCTGAAGCGCCGGGACTGGCGTTTCACCGTTGGGATGGCGAACGGTTGATTACGCATTTCGACGTTGGTGGCCAGCGCCAGATCCTGGCGACATATGATGCGAAGATGCAGGCGTTAGTCCGGCATTTGCTTGAAGAGCGTCCGGCCGAAGCGGGCGATCCTGCCTCCTCTCTCGATTGGAAGCGTCCCGCACAATCGCGCACCGCCTAGTTCTCCATTTCATTCCGTTAGCCAAGCGGAACGGGATCGTCGGGTTTGAAGCGCCGCCGGTTCCTCAAGCGATGCGCGAGCCCCGGTGAGCGGGTCCGTTGCCGGGCAACGGGCCCAGGCGCTGTCGAGGCCGGGGGAGGCGCACCAGCAGGGGCGAAGGCTGCGCATGGGCGAAGGCTGCGCATGGGCGAAGGGCGTTCCCGGTTGCTTTCCCCTTTCGGCTGCCATCGCTGCGGTCGCCGGGCTATAATCCCTTGGCTCGAAATGCAGATCGGCCGGCCCCTCAAGTTCGATCGGTCGTGGGTGGCGAGTGGTCCTGATGGGGCCGGCGACGCAGCCAAGCCCACGGCTGGCGCCGAGACCAGCTACAGGGATTAGCAGGCGCAGCGTAGTCGCGGCCAGGGCCGCAGCAACGGCCGTGCGCGATTCATCATTCCGACCGCTCTTCTGGCGGGCATTAGTGGCGAACGCCATGGTGCGATAGGTGGGGAGCGATTCGGGACAATCGCTTGCCAGTTCCGCGAGGTGGCGGCGGATAGTTTCTGTATCTCCTTGCAGTACCGGTCCTGACAGCGCGTCAAATCCGTTGGCAATGCTGTTTTCCAAGGCTGCGCGAGCAGTGGCGCAATCAGATCTGCAGGATCTTCTACACCTGCGGCGCGCAGAGCATGGGACGCATCGGCGAACAAGGTAACGAGATGGTTCGCGGCATGGCACAGCGCGGCATGATAAAGAGCGCGGCAATCTTCCGGGATCTCGACGGAAATTCCGCCCAGCGCTTCCACGATGGACTGCGCAAGGCTGGCGTCTTCGGGGTCTGATCCGGTGACAGCGAAGCGCGAGCCGGCCATGCGCTCCAACGCCAACTCCGGCTCGCCCGTGAATGTCATGGCAGGATGGATTGCCGCCGTCTTAGCGCCCATTTGGCGCAGAGCTTCAAGCACCGCTGTCCCGCATCCGCCGCTGACGTGGAAGACGAGCGGGGGCTTGGCTCAGCGCCCCGGCCTCGGTGATCGCGCGAACGATTTCCGGAATTACATCATCGGCAACCGCGATGGCAACGACGTCGCAAGCATTTACGATATCGGAGAGTGAACTGACAGCCCGGGCGTAGGCAACATGTCCAACCGCCTCGCGGCACTTCGCAGGTGTGCGTCCCCATACCATGAGAGGCGCCGATGAATGGTTTTGCAGACCGAGCGCAAATGCTCGCGCAACCTTGCCGGTTCCGACGATCCCGATCTGACTGAAAGGTAGTGTGTTCACGGCTTTCTGGTACCGGGCTCCGTTCCGCCGTTCCATAGGTACCGCATTGTCGAACGCGGAATTCTGGCATTGATGGCGCCCAGGGACGCCGCAATTTGACATTCAACCTGACGCGGGGCAGCACGTGTTCACCGCTCCTTGCACCAATTTTCCCGATGGACAGTTATGGACGACTTTGACGCGCGCCGGGCTTCGCTTGATCTGGTTACGGCCTTTGTGAACAACAACAAGCTCAGCGCTGCCGAGCTGCCGACGTTGCTCGGCAATGTATTCAAGGCGATTTCCGGGTTTGAAATACAGACCAAGGAAACCACCGAGCCGGAAGGCAAGCGCAACGAGGCGGTAACGGAACCGGAGGCTACTTCCGCACCGGAGACCCCGCCCGTGGCAGCACCGGCAACGGCCACAAAAGCGAAAGCCTCGGCGCTCAAGCCCGCGCCAAAGGCTTCAGCTGCCAATACACCCGTGGTGTCCGTTGAGGAATCACTGGCCGACCCCAACGTCATCGTTTCACTGATCACGGGCGAGAAGTTCAAGATGCTGAGGCGGCACCTGACCAAACATGGTCTGACCGAGGCCGAGTACAGAGTTCGCTTCAATCTACCCGATGATTATCCGATGGTCGCACCGGCCTATGCCAAGCTTCGTCGCGAAGTGGCGACCAAGATGCATGCCAGTGCCAAGGATGCCGGTGCAGGGAGCAAGCCCGCCGAAGCACCGGCACCTGCAGTCACGGAAGAAGTTGCCAAGCCGGTCAAATCGAAGGCTGCTTCCAAAAAGAGCGCCTCGAAGAAGGAGGCAGCCTCGCCTAAGAAAACTGCCGGCGCTGAAACCGCTGCTACCCCGAAGGCGCCCGCCCGGCGACCTCGCGTCAAGGGCGCCGCGGCCAGTGCCGCACTGGGAAATGCCGCCGATGCCGTCCCAGCACCTCCGGAAACCCCGAACGACAGCCGGGCACCGGCGTCCGTGGCTATACCTCAGCCGGAGCCGGCAAAAGCTGCAAACACGCCAATGAAGGCCGCGGCCAAAAAGCAGGCCCCCAAGCGGCGAATGGCAAGGCAACCAGAGGCGGAGACCACTTTGGCCGATGCCACAGCAACACCGGCTCCGGTCGAAGCATCCGAGGCCACCGAAGCCGGTCCAGCCGCTGCACCTGCTGCGACCAAGCCGACAAAGGGCAGAGCCAGCAAATCCAGTGGTGGCGCCGCGATGTCCGAGGACGGTGCCAAGGCCAAGCCCGCCCGAAAGGAGCGAACGAGGCTGACACCGGCCTATCGCTGAATTGCCGGCAAACCACAGATCGGCGCGGCAAGTCCGAATAATCCCCGAAGCCCTGCAGGTCGGTCACGATCGGCCTGCAGGGCGCTTGTATTCTAGAGGGGCAAATTGGCTGAATATGTGAGTTGTGGTGGTTGCGAGATCGGCCAACTGTCAAGTCCCGGAAACCTGCCGCCGGAACTTATAGATAGTCGAACATGGCTGCTGAGCGCTGGAGGAGGTGAGGGGGAAGGGCATGTTCCGTTCGGGGAGCAGCCATGTCCACATCGTCCCTCTTTCACCCCTATCGAGATCTGGAAAGCGAGGCGGCCGATCTCGTCAAACGGCTTGGCGGGATCTGGACGCCGGGCGGCGGAATGTGCCGGTGCCCGGCGCACAACGATCGTACGCCCAGCCTGTCGGTGAGGGTGGGCAGGACAGCCCTGTTGTTCAAATGCTTCGCGGGCTGCGAGACCATCGACGTCATGCGGGCAATCCGGCGTCTCGACATGAGCATCCCTGCCGGTGGCGAGAGGCTCGCCGGATCACACAGCTCGCCCCTCAGCCCGGTTTGGCTTCGACGGCGCGCACAGGACTTGTGGGATGAAGCCTTGCCGATCGCGGGAACACCGGCTCAGGCCTACCTCCGTCGCCGCGCGATCCCGCTGACGCCGTCCGTCCTGCGATATCACCCCCGCACGCCGCTGGGGCGAGGTAAGCTTGCTGTGTTTCGGCCCGCAATGCTCGCCGCAATCCACGAACATGACCGCCTCGCCGCGCTCCAGCGGACGTTTCTCGACGCCCCTGAACCGCGCCGCGCCCGTGACCTTGCCCATCCGCGCCGCTCTCTTGCCCAACCGGGCCGAGGCGCGGTCTTGCTCGTACCGGCGACTGAGGTGCTGGGCCTTGCCGAAGGGGTGGAATCCGCTCTTTCAGCCATGATCCTGCTGGGTATCCCGGTCTGGGCAACGCTGGGCAGTGAACGCTTCCCTCACGTTGCTGTGCCGGAAGCCGTCACCCGTCTGATCCTGCTGCCTGACAATGACCGGGCAGGGCGTATCGGTGCCGCCAAGGCCAGCGAGGCCCATGTCGTGCCGGGCCGCAGCATTGAGACGATCTGGCCGCCTGCGCTCTTCAACGATTGGAATGACGTCCTTCGGGCAGGAAGAAAGGGGGTGGGGTGGGGGACGCGGCAAGTGGCCTGAATGTTCGGGCCTCGTCCGCCAGGAGAATATCCATGTCCCAGCCCATCATCTTCGTGCCGGCTGCCAAGCTGACCAAGTCGCCGAGCAACGTGCGCAAGACGAGCGATCCCGAGGCCGACGCCCAGCTCGAAGCCAGCATTGTCGCGCGCGGCGTAATCCAGAACCTCATCGGCCTGCCGGTCACGCGCAAGAAAGGCCATTATCGGATCACTGCCGGCGGCCGCCGCCTCGATGCCGTCCACCGGGCCATCGAGAAGGGCGACCTTCCCGCCGATACCGAACTGCCGGTCATGGTGGTGGCCAAAGCGAATGACGCCATCGAGATCAGCCTTTCGGAGAACTTCTTCAAGCTGACGATGTCGCCTGCCGATGCCTGCCGCGCCTTTCAGGATATCATCGAGACCGAGAAGAAGACGCCTGCCGACATCGCCAAGCGCTTCGGGCTCACCGAGCGCTTCGTGCTTGGCCGCCTGCGGCTGGCGAACCTCGCCGAACCGGTCTTCGAGGCCCTGCGCGAAGGCGAAATCATGCTCGATGTTGCCATGGCCTACGCCAGCACGTCGGATACCGCGCGCCAGGCCTCGGTATTCGAGCAACTGGGGCAGGGCTACTACCGCAGCAACCTCAGCGAAATCCGCCGCCAGCTCGCTTCGGGCGGCTATCGCGGCAGCGACCCCAAGGCGCTGCTGGTGGGCCGCGAAGCCTACGTTGCCTCGGGCGGCCGGATCGATTCCGATCTCTTTTCCGACGAGGAAAGCGAGATGTGGATCGACGGCGATATCCTCGATCACCTCGCCGAGGAAAAGCTTACCGCCGCCGCTGAAGCCATCCGGACACGCGAAGGCTACGCCCAGATCCGCGCCGTTCCCGCTTCGCACATACCTTACACCGAGACTTATGCCCTGCGCCATGTCGATGGCGAACTGCCGCCGCTTACCGAGGAGCAGGAAGCGCGTTGCGATGCGATCCAGTCCGAGATTGCCGCAATCGAAGAGACGGCCGCCGACGAGGACGGCGAGGGTTACACCGCCGACGATGAAGCCCGCGTCCAGGCACTCGAGGCGGAATACGAAGCGATCCAGAATCGGGTCCCCATCCTCACCGATGAGCAGAAGGCGTCTTCGCTCGCCTACGTGGTGATCGGCCGCGATGGCCAGCCAAGGGTTCACGAGCAGCTCTACGTCGCGCCGGTCGAAGAGCCGGCGGGCGACGACCAGGGCATCGAGGCCCATGGCGGCGATGACGAGGATGGTGAGGACGCTCAGGCGGAAGCCGCATCCAGGCCCGCGCACAGCCAGCGTCTCATCGACGAACTGGCCATGATGAAGACGGAAATGCTGGCGGTTCATATCGCGAGCGATCCGCGTTTCGCGCTCGATCTTGGCACCTTCATCATGGCCGATGCGGCAACCCGGCTCTACGGCAGCATGGAACTCGCCAGCGACCTGCGCGCCCGGGTGCCGTCACCTCGCGTTTCCAACTTCGAGAGCGGCACGCAGGCGGCTGAGGAATGGGCACGCATCGAGGGTTCCCTCGATCGCAGCTGGTGCGATCACGACGATGTCCGGATGCGGTACGATGCCTTCTGCGCGCTTCCCGAGGAAGCCATCGCGGCCTGGCTGGGGTGGGCGGTAGCACGCACGATCGACGCTGTGCCGGCAGGCGCAACGGGCAGTGCCTTCATCGATCACTTGGGCACAAAGCTGGATATCGATGTCGCGGCCTGGTGGCGGCCCACGGCGCGCAACTACTTCGATCGCATCACCAAGCCAGCGATCCTCGATCTGTTGGGCGAAGTTGGCGGCGTGGACCTTCGCCAGCGTTACGGAGCCTCGAAGAAGCACGACCTTGCAGCGTCGGCCGAGAAGCTGTTTGCCGGTGACATTCTGGTCGAGTCCGACATCAAGGAGCGGGCATTGGCCTGGCTGCCCGATGTCATGCGGTTCGCGCCGCTCGACACTGCGGACGGCACCGCACTCGCATATGATGACAACGGCACCGTTGTGACGAGCACCGAGCCGGAAATCGAAACCGGTCCCGACATGGAAACAGAACCGAACCCGGCAGACGAGGATGACGGCGACCCGATCGCCGCGGCTGCCTGAGCTCTACTGAACCCTCCTCACGGGGCTGCGGCAATCATGCCGTGGCCCCGTTTCCCTGCGCACCGCCCACACGGCCCAAGGGGGCAGGGGGGATGGGCGAGGCGGCGGAGTACCGCCCGATTAATTCAAGGATCACCTCGATGAACCTGCCGCTTTTCAATCTTGCCGGGGCCAATGGCGCTACCGCTACCACCAAAGCCGAAAAATTGCTCAGCGTTGCCAGGGCCTTGGCCGACAGGCTGACACGGTCTCATCCCGTCTCCCGCCGAGGCCTCGTGCAGCTGATGGCCGAGACCTTTGGCGCATCGGACGCCGATGGCGCCTGGTCGATGCGCGATGCCTATGACACACTCGAGACCGCGCAGGTTCTTTTCCTGAAATGCAACGACTGGGAGCCGCTGCATGGTGACGATCCCCATGCCGTGCTCGCCGCGCTTCTCGCGTTGCAGAAGAGCCTGCCGACACAGACCTACCGGTCCGAAACACAGGTCGATCTGCAGCAGTTCAGCACACCGCTAGCCCTGGCCTGGCTTGCCGCCCAAGCCGCGCGGATTGTCCCGTCGGACCTCGTGCTCGAACCATCGGCGGGGACAGGCATGCTCGCGGTCCATGCGGCACAGGCCGGTGCGCGGCTGCTGCTCAACGAACGCGATCCCGGCCGCGCCGCATTGCTGCAATCGGCGATGGCCCGCGAGGTCACCACGCATGATGCCGAGTTCATCCACGACAAACTGCCTGCTGGCGCTTCACCCGACGTTGTTCTGATCAACCCGCCTTTCAGCCGCAGCGAGGGGCGCGGCGCCGATCGTCACGCCGGCGCGCGCCATCTGCGCTCGGCTTTGCTGCGGCTTTGCCATGGCGGGCGCTGTGTCGCGATCATGCCGCCCGGTTTTGCCGGCGATGGCAGCGCTTCGACGGGCTACACTGCAGTGGCCGAGGTCGCGCCGCCGCGCGTGGAACTAACGATCCTGGGAAGCCCTTTCGCCAAACACGGCACCAGCATCGCGGTGCGCCTGCTGGTCTACGACAAGGGCTGGGCGGGGCCGGTGGAGCGCCACACCGTCCATTCGCTGGAAGAGGCCTTGCCAATCATTCTGGCGCTGCCGCCCCGGCTTGATCCCTCGCCGACACCGCCACCTGCGGCGGCACTGCCGCAACCGCCAGTGCGTGCCGCTGCGCGGCCTGCCGCCTCGCCCTTGTTCTCGGGGCTCGCATCGCCGTGCCGCACCATACCCAGACGGGACCCACGCGTCGATGATGCGGCGAAACCGCTTGAATACACCGTGCGCCAGACGCCGCTGCCAGCGGGCGATCCCGTCGGCATCTATGTGCCCTGGCGTCTTTCCCGCATCGAAATTCCCGGCGCTGCCGCGCACCCTGATCAACTCGTGGAGTCTATCGCCATGGCTTCGGTCCTGCCGCCGGTGCCCAGCTACCATCCCATGCTGCAGGCGCGGGCCGTCGCCGCGCTCTCCGATGCCCAACTCGAAGCGGTCATTCAGGCAGGAGAGGCCTTCGAACGCAATTTGCCGGGCCGGTTTGTCACGAATGATGCCGGCGACCGGTTGATCGAGGATGAAAGCGGCGCGGTCTATCGCAGCGGTTTCTTCATCGGAGATGGCACCGGCGTCGGCAAGGGCCGTGAAGCCGCCGGGTGCATCATGGACCAATGGTGCAGGGGGCGGCGCAAGGCGGTCATCTTCAGCAAGAGTTCGGCCCTCGAACTGGAGGCCAGGCGTGACTGGAGCGCGCTTGGCGGCCTGCCTGCCGATGTCCAGAACCTCTCCGTCTTTCCCCTGGGCTCGCCGATTACCTTGCCGGCGGGGATCCTCTTTGCCACCTATTCCACTCTGCGGTCCGAACGCCACGATGCCGCCTCGCGTCTCCAGCAGATCCTGGACTGGCTGGGAGAGGACTTTGACGGCATCATCGTTCTCGACGAAGCTCATGCCCTGGCCAATGCCGCCGGAACGGATAGCCAGTATGGGAGCGCCAAGGGCTCCGGGCAGGGCCTCGCCGGTGTGCGGCTGCAAAACGCGCTGCCGCGCGCTCGTATTCTCTATCTCTCGGCGACAGGCGCCACCGATCCTGCCAATCTTTGCTATGCTGCCCGGCTCGGTCTGTGGGGACCTGGAAGCGCCTTTGCCGATCGCAATGCGTTCATGACGGGGATGGAAGAAGGCGGCATGGCCGCTCTCGAAATCGTGGCGCGCGATTTGAAGGCGATGGGGCTCTATACCGCGAGGGCACTGAGCTTCGCCGGCGTCGAATACGAGGCGCTCGAACACCCGCTGACAGCGGACCAGATCGCCATCTACGATACCTTCGCCGATGCCTTCCAGGTCGTGCATCTCCATCTGCAGGAGGCCCTCAAGGCCTGCGCTGTTGTCGACCGGATGAGCGGTGCGATCCTTAATGCGCAGGCCCGCGGCTCGGCGCTCAGTACTTTCGAGGCCTCGAAGCAGAGGCTATATTCCTCGCTTCTTGTTGCGCTCAAGATGCCGACGCTCATCAAGGCCATCGAAGCCGAACTCGGCAACGGGCATGCCGCTGTCGTCCAACTCGTGACAACCGGGCAAGCCGTTCTGGAGCGGCGCCTGGCGGGCCTCACCGATGCCGAACGCGCTGCCATGGATTTCAACCTGTCGCCGCTCGACACGCTCGTCGAATACATCCGCCATGGCTTTCCAACGCGCCAGATGCGCACCTTCCGAACCGACAATGGCGATCTGCGTTCAGAACCCATGGCCGATGACGAGGGAAATCCCGTCCATTGTCAGGAAGCGATCGCCGCGCGTGAAGAACTCATCGAACAGATGTGCGCCATGCCGCCGGTTCAAACCGCACTCGATGCACTGATCGCTCATTTCGGGACCGATATGGTTGCCGAAGTCACCGGCCGCTCGCGCCGCATCGTAGTGGACGGTACGGGACGCCAGAAGCTCGAGCGGCGTTCCGCGAGAGCCGGCATTACGGATGCGGACCACTTCCAGGCCGGCCGCAAGCGCATACTGGTGTTTTCCGATGCCGGTGGAACCGGGCGCAGCTATCATGCCGAGCGGGCGAGCGGCAGTGCCGGGCGCCGCCGCATTCACTTCCTGCTTTTGACGTATTCCTCGTTGGATATCCTTAGCGCGGTACGGCCGCAGAGTCGACGGTTACGGGAGACTTGGCCGCGACACTTACGGCCGGGATCGGCTGCTGCTGTGTTGGCGGAGGGCGTAGCCCGGAGCCAACACAGCAGCAGCCGATGGCCTTTCAAATTCTGGGGTGCAGGGGGTTGCGGGAGCGAGCCTTATGGAGATCCTCAACTTGTCGCGGGCCGGACGGCGCGGTTGAGAGCAGCATAGTTTCGAGCCGCCCTGTTGAGATAGTATCGCAAGCTACGCCAGTCGGAATGCCCAAGTTCTTCTGCGGCGTCGATCAAGATCTGGTGGTCATCGAACAGGATGTCGGAACTCCCCTTTGCCAATGCATACAGCCGGAAGACGACTTCCTCCGCAAAGCAGGCACGCAATCGATGGCCGCTACCCCGAACGTCAGCCACGACGAAGGCATCCTTGACGATATCTCCGACTGCCTTGGCGGTTAATCCATCTTTGGTTTTCAGCGACAGCCACAAATATCCGTGAAACACCGGCCCGGAAGACTGCACCTTGGCGCGTTCCGACCATATAAAGTCGAGGGTCTGGTGGAGTAGTTGAAACGGCACCTTGATTTCGCGGGTCTTTCCGCCCTTCTCTATGATCTCTGCGGTGACGAATGTGCGGCCGCTCTGACGGAAGCGTTCCACCGCGCCGCGCATCTCCGTACGAGATTTCGATGATGTGCCTGCGCGCGTAAAATGTTCGTTGGGCGCGAGAATGCCCTCGGCGACCAGCGACGCCCGCAAGCGTTCGATCGTCAACGAGGCAACGCCCGCACGACGTAAGCCCACGTCTCGCATCCAGCGTGCGATCAGCCAGTTCCTCGCGGCGAGATAGGGATTATCCGGACTGGAAAGCACATCCAGCACCTGTTCGACCGCATCATCCGACGGCGTCGGGCGGCCACCGTTTTTGGCTTTTGCGCTATAACCGAACGTCACCTTGCCTGTGCTGGGGTCAGATAAACGGGCATCCAGACGCGCAACATAGTTTGCCGCGCGCCATTCCTCATGGCCCTGCGAGTAGCTGTGTTCCTGAAGCAGGTAACGATGGAAGCGTGAGATTACGTCGAGGCAGCGCGACAGGCGGCGACGCGTTCTGGCTCCCGGGTTTCCGAGCCTCAGACGTTCGAGTTCCGTTCCTGTCCAGCTGACAATCGAGTCGAGGCTTATGCTGCTCGTCGCGGGTTGCCCGAGTACGAAGTCCCACCAGGCGCAGAGAATATAAGCCTCATCTTCAATACTTCCCGGCGCCAGATGGCGCTGAACGGCCTGGGCGCGCAAATAGTCGAAGATCGGTTCGACCAACGCCCCGCCAGGATCGAGAACGAGCGGGAATCGCGGTAGACGATGCTTTTGCAGCACAAAGTCTTCGGATGCCCGCACGATCCTGGTACGGCCTAAGCTGGCCTTCATCGGATCGGCACAATGCGGGCGAGCTCGGATCGCGCTTCCGCAAGTTGGGCCTGGGCGATCTCCTTCAACTGTCGCTCACGGGTCAGAGCTTGTCCCATAAGTCGGTGCTCGCTGGAGAGGACAGCCATTTGCTGGGCGAGCGCCTGGACCTCTCGTTTCAGAGACTGAAGTTCCGTGCCCGGTCGTTGTACGGGTTTCAAGAGCTTGGCCGCAACCGTATCAAAACGCGCGCGCAATTCTGGATAATGACCGGACGGGGCCGGAGCTGCCAAATTGGGATTCGACCAGGCGGTGAGCCCCCGTTCCATATCGACCCAACGGGCAAGTTCTGCTGGCCCGCGTGGGCAATATTCTCCCTCCGGAAGGCCTCCCTTCGCAGCCCAGGATTCGAGCAATTCAACTTTGCGCTGAAAGGATTCCCTGGCAGCAGATGGTTTCATTTCTGATCGACTCCATGGAAACGGGCCAGGTGATCTTCGGCCGCTTGCCGTCTTTCGGCCATCCTGGCTGCCAGCACTGTTCCCGGGCACATGAGGCAAGCGCTATTGGCGCTTTCTATCACCTTTTCCCAGTATCTCCTGTTCTCGGCCAACTGCACATTGTGCGGGCATCCGGCGCAGATCAGATCTTCAGCGTACCGTAAATCGGGACCTTGGCGTCGTTGTGCCTCCGGATTCTTTCTTCGGGCCGCAATCACACAGCCCGCCACGCTGAGGTCCTTTTCCGAGTTACCACACGCGCAATAGGAATGGCCCTGGCCATTCGGTTCCAGACTTTGCGCCCCCGCAAACTCAATGAGCAGTCGATCGAATGTCGGCCCGTCTGCACCGTAGTCGCCGACCTCGGCGCGTGCTTGCCAATCAGCCTTGAGACGTTGAAGGTCGTTCAGGATCCTTGTCCCGGCCCTGCCGCTGAGTTGCTCATGACCATCGAGTGCCCGACGATAGATCTCGAGACGGAAGTCGAGGCCGACCTCCTCGAATGTTCGCAGCCTCAGGTCTTCGCGTGCAAGCGCACGCCTGGCCTGTTCAAGGTCTGCTCGGGCATGGTCGACAAGCTTGAAGAAACCTCCGAACCGCGCTTCGGTGATGTACGAACGGGTGCTGTCCGGATCATAGTGGCAAAGATATTGGGATAGGGCGGTCAGCGAGCGGTCCCGATACCGATAATAATAGACGACCGCGAAAAACCGACGGAACTGGTGTGGAGCGAAGGACCAATAAGTGCCGTCGGGAAGCGCAGGCACCTTCATCTCCTCGGCAAAGGCCAGCAAGCCGCGGCTGATGTTGGGGGTCTGGACCGACGGGGCCCTGGCGAATGGGTTGTGTAACTGTAGCAGCCACCGTGATCCGGATTCCTTGCGTGCGGTTGCACTCAGCCACATCAATATCTCCACGGCTTTTGCTACCGCCGCCGGGGCCGGAATCCGCTCCCGACCGCGGACGCTTTTGGCGATGAAGGTCTTGAGCCAAAGCTCACCGCCATCATCCTCCAGGCAATCATCTCGTAAGCTGAGAATTTCCTCGATCCTTCTTGCCGAGAAGGCCGCGATGACGATCACGCACGCAGTGGGAAGCAGGCGCAGGAAGATATGGTGGAGGCTGGTCGTGACATTGTTGATAGCCGCGCCATCGAAATGGCCGATGCTGGGAATGCCCAGTGCTCCATCCTCGCGCACATGCTTGAGCGCCGGACTGTTCCAGATGTCGTGGACCAGTTTTGCACGACGCCATTTGCCAGGCTCGTTCCTGAACCCTCGCTCGGCATGACGGACGTCATCGACAAGTGTCTTCAGATCGTCGGCGTAAAACAATACCCATCGAAGTGCGCGATCAATGAGAAAACAGGTTTGGGTTGCCGGCGCGGTCGGGGTTTTGGAAAGCGGTGCACCGAGCTTCCTGGCTAACCGGGCGGAGTCGATCCTTCTGTTGAATGGTCTATATCCAATCGGATCATGTGTGAGTTCTTCCTGGAGGCGGCCAAGTCGTTCCCAAACGCGCATATAGCGATCTAAGGATTGCCCACAGAATGTCTGATCTCTCTTGCGATTGTTTACCCGGTTATGAAGACAGGGGGTGATTTTGAGGCCGTTCTCAACGGCCCAATCAGCAAAAATCTTCGCCGCATTGTCCGATAGCTGTTTGCTATATTCGAAACCGGCCAGCCTGCTGGCCGCTTCGACGGAGAAAGTATTCGGGTCACTTTGTTGAACAGGCGGAGCGCGGCCGGCATGACGACATCTTTTAACGGCTTCTCGCGCCGCAGCTTCAGATCGGATCAGTCCTTCCATGCCGGCGTGCTTCAGGCTGTCGCAAAACTCCTCGAACCAGGCCTGTGTCAGATCCGACATGCCAGGAAGCCCACACGCGGTGCGCCAACGAAGGAATGCAACGAACCCCGCATATTCCTCCCGGATGGTCGAGGCAGAGCGGACCCAGGCATTCGGCCCGGTAAGCGCGTAATGGACGTATTTCTTGGCGGTAAGGAGATCTCGCCATTCGGCGTAGTCCGTCAGGCGTCGGTCTGGTGCGATCAAGATGTCGAACCGGATCGTCGTGCTCGCGTGCCGGCGTATCGTCGGGTTGTCGAGCTCAACCAACCAGGCATTATCCTCGAGAGTGCCGTCCTTGAGCCAGAGCGGCCTCGGGTTTTGCAGGAACTCGCAAAAGGCGGCAGCACCTGCCTCGCGGGCGTGTCGTGGCGGTTGATGGACCCGGCTCACCATAACTCGATGGCCCGCACAGTGCCCGCCGTCAGGCCGGCATCGACTTCGGCCTCCATCATCCTGAGAGCGCGACGGTGATGGGAGGACCGCAACCGATCAAGAATGACTTCGCAGAGAGCCTGGAAATTCAGCCAGACCTCGGCCCATCTTGCAGGATTGTTCGCCTTGAACGCTTCCTCCTGCCGGCCAAGAGATCGTTGGAAAAGGACAAGCGCCCGGATGCTATCGTTGCTCGGCCGGAACTGCCGGAAATGACAAGTCGCGCATTTGTCGATGGCCATGCAGGGTCCTGTATCCTCGTTGTTGGACGTCTTGGGGGCCGTGCAGAGAAAGCCCAGGCCCGTGGTTCTGGCGTGGTCCAAGGCGCTCTCGTGCGTCATCGATGTTCCAAGGGTATCGGCCGCTCCTTCGATGGGTTCGATGAGGCCCGCTTCTAATGCGGCTAGGAATGTCCGCATTTTTGAGGCAAGAAGGGCTTTGAACCACGGACGGCTCAGATACCGCATGGTGGTGGCTGAGTTCTTGTGCTGAGCCAATCGCGCCGCGACCGTATGTTCGAAATTGGCGCGCGCCGCTTCCAGTTGAAGGACCGTGGGCCGGATCATCTGGCGACGTAGCGGTAGCCGGCCAATGACGGGGTGCTCGAAATTCTCGGCCAGCATCGCCTGCCAGTGGTGATCGATGGCAGCGGTTGTCATCGGACCGATACGGTTGCGGTCGGATTTATATCCAGGCACGATCCAGAGCTTATCGGCAGTGGGCAATTCGAGGTATCGGGCCGTTGCCCGAATGCGCTCCGACAGCTTCTGCCAGGCGCGGATCGCTTCGGCACCGCTGAGATCGCCGTCGTTGTGGCGGACGTCAATGTCGGCGCCTTCCCAAAGGGTGCCTTCCTGGATTTCGCCACGGGCGCGCAATTTTGCCGCGGCGACGGTGATGATCCGGACTTTGCCCCGGTGAATATCACCGATGAAGGGATCTGCGGCGAGCCGGTCACAGGTCGATACATTGAATGCGGTGTCGATCATGACGATGGTTTGCGCAGCGAGCAGCAACCGAACGTTGCCCTCAACGTGACTGACGGCTTCCGTCCAGCCACCGAGCGCCGTGCCATGGCAGCCCAGCATCGTATTCTTCCAGTCGTTGAAACTCCGTCGATGCGGTTCCGCCAGCGCGAGATAGCGCACCATGATGGCCATGCCTCGCTGTCTGGCATTGGCACGATTCTCGTCGGAGAGCGTGGCTCTTCGGACGTGAAGCGCGCTCAATTCCTGGAGGAGGTCCTCTGGTGTCCGCGGTGTCGGTAGATCCCGCGCTGCTGTGAAAGCCTGACCAGTTTCCCACTTGGCTATTCCGGCGCGCAGAGTACGCACGCAGATTGCCCGCAGCGCATAAAGTCGTTCATCGTTGAGACGGATGACTTCGCGCCAGTCGAGCTGGTCGTATTTCGGTCGTACCCACCCTTGTAGATCCGTCGGCAGTTCGACCTTGTTGAGTTCGCCGAATGATGGAATGTTCCGTCCCGTCAGTTGCCCCCGGGCAACGGGTGTAAATCTACCGGGATCGCTCCAGAGGCCGGCGCGGGACAGCCGCCGCAGGCAACTGACAACGGCTTCGAGGAGAGCTTTCCTGGAAAGCAGGTTGGTGTTGTTGATGATTTCGAAGCACTCGATGTCGCGTAACCGTGACGCCCAAGCCTCGCCCACCTCGTACATGAGCATTTTCGTCAAGCGCTCTGACCGCCCGAGCTGGATCGAATTGAAGAATAGGGCCTCTGCAGATTCTGCGCATATTTCGGCCCTCAGAGCCACCCAGCGGAGAAAGCGGACGAACGCCCGAAAATAACCCGCAGTTGTCGACGCGGTACAGCCGATGAATTGCTGCTCCCACGCAGACGCGAGGCGCTTGGCCGCCGCGGTGCCATAGAGCGGAACCACCACGGCGAAATCGAAAATCCTGCCGTCGACCTTGACTTCGAAGCTGTCCAACGTACCCTCCAATCAAGCCTGTGAGGATACATATCGAGTCGAGCAGATTCGCTAAGCGGCTGTGTTGATAGCGAAAATCTGATTCGATATCGATCGCAAAACGCCAAAATCCTGCTCGAACCGGGCTGGCGCGCTGCGGCGGCGATTCAGGGGCTCGGGCGCACGCACCGCACCAATCAGGCGAGCGCGCCGGTGTTCCGACCCGTCACCACCGACTGCAAGGGCGAGCGGCGCTTCATCAGCACCATCGCCCGCCGGCTCGACAGCCTCGGCGCGCTGACGCGCGGACAACGCCAGACTGGCGGGCAAAATCTCTTCGACCCGGCTGATAATTTGGAGAGTGATTACGCCCGGGAAGCGCTGACGCAGTGGTATCACCTTCTCTATGCCGGCAAGCTTGCCAGTATAGGGCTGGCCGAGTTCACGGGACTGACTGGCCTCAGGCTGATCAACGAAGACGATGGCACCCTGCTTGAACGCCTGCCGCCGATCCAGCGCTGGCTCAATCGCATTCTCGCGCTGAGGATCGCTACCCAAAACGCGATCTTCGAGGAATATCTCGGGCTCATCCAGACGCGCGTGGATGCAGCGCGCGAGGCGGGCACGCTGGATCTGGGCGTCGAGACCATTCTTGCCGAAGGAATAGCAACCCTGGACGATCGCTTGCTGCGCCGCGATCCAGTTCATGGCGCGGAAACGCGCTTGCAGCGTATTGAGCTCCACCTGAAGCGCCGCGCGACGAGCCATGCCCGCCTGCTCGATCTGTGGGGCGCAACGGCAGATGTTGTTCGCTTGCGCAATCAGCGCTCCGGCCGGGTGGCGCTGCGCGTACCGTCATGGCCGGTCACCGACGAAGACGGCCGGATCATTCCCATGTGCAGGCTCGTGCGGCCCGCGGTGAGTGAGCGCACCGCCATAGGCGCGCTTGCGCACAGTCACTGGACGCCGATCGGCGAGGAGGACTTCCGTGCCAACTGGGACGCGGAGGTGGCTGAAGTTCATGCCAGTATCGATACCGAGACGGTGAGTATCGTGACCGGGCTCCTGCTGCCCGTCTGGCACAAGCTTCCTGCGGATGACGTGCGCGTTTGGCGGCTGTCCGACGGGCATGGACAGAACCTGTTGGGTCGCATTGTGCCCGACCGGGCACTTGGCGCACTGGGTGCGGCCTTCGATACCGACACCGGGGTTTGCCTAACCCCCGCCGCGATGATTGCCGCGGCAAGGGATGGCGGCAGCGTGGCATTGCCCGCACTGGGCGGCGCGCACCTGGTGACCGCACTCGTCAACGGGCAACGCCGCCTCGAGATCCGCAGCTTTCCGCCGGAACGGCGCAACTGGCTCAAGTCTCTTGGCTGTTTCGTCGAGATAGTGGCGTTCGCAACGCGCGTTTTCGTCCCCCTCGATCGGGCTGAAGAGGTGCTTTCAGCGATCTCACGCGACTGACCCGGCTTCGTCATCCGTACCATCACGCCGAGGTTCGTGAAGGGAGTGGGAGAGGATTGGCGCGCTCGGTTGGCCGGGCGCACATTTCTGAACTTCAAATATGGAGAACCCAGATGGCTGACCGGGCAAGCGCATCCATCCGCATTGGCGGCGTGATTCCTCATTCGTGTATTTCCGGCCTCTTCGAAGCGATCGACCGCGACGGCGGGCGGGCCGATTGGGAAGGCGAACCACTCGATCCTGCATCGCTGCGTTCCGGCGAGACCCTCGAGGCCTTTGCCTATGCGCAGCCCGGCGGCATGTTCGAGTGGACCGAGCAGTTCTGCGAGGACCATGGCATCGCTTTCGTGCGCGATTCCGGTAGCTGCAGCGGTGTTTTCGGGCCCGAACGCGTGGTCTTTACCGGCACAGGCCCGCCCGCGCAGTTCGATATGACCGAGAACGAGGAAATTGTCCTGGCCCTGAGCATGATCCGCGCGCTGAGGACCATGGAGGCGATCGAAGCATGGTTCGACAGCGCGGAATTCCAGCCCCCGTCGATCACCATCGCAGACAGCACTGCGGGCACCGGCGAGAATGGGGAGACGGACAATGGCTGACTCTTACGTGCAGGGGAGTTTCTCCTTCAGTTGCACCCATGCCGAACTGGCGCTGATCGAGGAGGCTTTCGAGGCAAGCTACGCTTTCATGGCCGAAGACACACCCGCCGATCCATCGCCGGAGTTTCTGGCAGCCTTTCCGCCGGTCGAACTGGACGATCCGTGGAGCGGGTTTCTTGTCATCTTTCCCGATCCGGATTTTCCGGACTTCGGCGTGGAATTCGAAGCCGGGAACCCGCGAGGCCGTCCGGAGGTATCCACTGTCTTCCTGTACTCGACGACCGACTTCCAGCCGGATGCGCTCGCGCAGCTGATCCGGCATTGCTGCCAGGATACCCTGCAACAGGCGCCCATCGGGTTCGAATGGGCCTGCAGCTGTTCTCGGCCTCGTGTCGGGGAATTCGGGGGTGGGGCCTGCGAGATCTTTGCCGATGGTATGGCCTTCAAGACCACGGGCGCCATGCTGAGTGACATGTTGTCGCACAAATCCCAAGCGGCCTCCGCCGCTGAAAGCCGCCATGGCTGGAGCGAGGATCCCGAACACCCTCTCGCCGATTGGCAGGCGGAAGTGGCCAACGGCGGTACGCGGCTTGGTTACTGGCCCTGAGTTGCCTTGGGCCGGGCCTGACCCTCCTTCTTACTCAATGAAAAAGGACACGATGATGCCATCCACCACCCTGGTGGAGGCGCCCGCGCGCCTCTACAGCGAGACACCCTACGACGAGCGGGGTAATTTTCACTACCAGGGCGACCTCTATCGTCCGTCCGAGGACCTGAGCACATTGTGCCGCCGAATCGAGACGCACCTTGCGAGCCATTTCCCTGAAATCCGCTTCATCCTTCGCAGCGAGCGATTTACCGGCGGCCGCAAGATCACCGCCGAAGTTCTCGACGCTCCGGGTGATCTGTCCACGCGCGAAGCGCAAGAGACATTCATCACGACGGTGCGCGATCAGATCGAACGCTTCGGTTTTTGCCGCACCAATCCGCTGCAGGATTACTGGAACTGCTCGTTCTATGCGGAAGTGGCCATCGGGCAGGCCTACTGGGCGGCGCTTGCGGCCCGGCGCGGGAAGGCCAATCCGGTCGATAGTCTGGTCTCGCTCGCCGGCTTCAAGAAGCGCCTCAAACCCGGCGATACCCTCACTCTCCTGGACGCGCCCTTCAACCATCGGGCACTGGGCACGGCGCGCAAGGTGATCCAGGTCCGCTCCCGGGATTTCGTGTTCGAAGGGCGTAGCTACTGTGATTTCCCGCGCGCCACCAATTTTGCCTGCGATGGACGCTTGGTGCGGATTGCCATCGGTAACGAGCACGATCCGGATGCGCATCTCCTCTACGAATGGCACGCCATCGACGGGTGACGCCGTGCGGGACAGGTCCTGCAAGCATGCAGCGAAGGGGGAGGAGGTGGGGAAGGGCGAGTGCAGGGCAGTGACGCTCCGGCTCATGTCCCTTTCCCCTTCCGAGGAGCCCTGTCATGACCACATTCGCCCGTATCATCGAAAACCCTTCTGACGCGCCCGTCAGTGGTGGTTACCGCGTCGATATCTCGCGCGGCCAGAACATTGGCCGCGTATCGTCCGAATGGTTCTCCCGGCCCGACGATGAACGCTTTCTTTCGCTTCCCGATCTCCACGACCATGTTCGCTCTCGCGCAGAGCATTCCACGACGCGCATCGTCGAAAGCAAGTCCGTTCGGGTCGAAGCGCGTAGCGACAATCCCGAACGCTTGTCGCTGATGGTGCCGGGCCAGGATGAACCGGTCGCGCCCACGCACTGGTCGTTCGGGCAGCTTTGCAGTCTGGTTGGCGCGCCGGCATCCTATCTTCGAGGCCTGCCCGCCGCTTTGGCCGGGATCAACATGCAGCACGGACTATTGTCACATCGCAGCGAACAAATGAAGCTCTATGAAATGAAGGGCGAGAGGTCGCAGTTAATGGCTGCAACGGGCTCCGATTATGGGAGGATATTCGACAAAGAGCTTGTAGAAGCGATTATGAATATTGCTGGAAATGGAACCGGAGATACGCGCTGGAAGGTGCCGGGTGTGCTCGACTGGTCCAGCATGCATCATAATCCATATGTCGATGTGACGAAGGATACCACGACTCTATACGCTTCGGATAGGGATGTTTTTGTTTTTCTCGTCGACGACACCCATCCGATCGAGGCCGGCAAGCTACCCAACGGGGAGCCGGATCTTTTCTTCCGTGGCTTTTACGCCTGGAACTCCGAAGTGGGCGCCAAGACGCTGGGAATCGCAACCTTCTTTCTGAGGGCGGTCTGCCAGAACAGGACGTTGTGGGGCGTCGAAAACTTCGAGGAAATCAGCATCCGCCACTCGAAGTTCGCCGCCAATCGCTTCGCGCATGAAGCCGCACCCGCCCTCGCGCACTTCGCGGATTCCTCGCCCAGGAGCTTTGTCGACGGGATCAAAAAGGCCCGCGAGCGTGTCGTTGCACGCAAGGACGAGGATCGCGACGACTTCCTGAGGAAGCGCGGCTTTTCCAAGGCCGAGACCGGCAAGATCATTGCCACTGTGCTCGCCGAGGAAGGTCGTCCGCCCGAGAGCCTCTATGACTTCGTGCAGGGCATTACCGCCCACGCTCGCAGCAAGACCAACCAGGACGCCCGGCTCGAGATCGAGGGCAAGGCGCGCAAGATCCTCGAAAAGGTCAATTGAACCGCCGCGTGCCGGCCACGCGATCCTCGCATTGGTCGGCACGTCTCCATTCCCATTACCGTTGGAGGTGCCTGTGGAATTCGGGCGCTATCTCGTTCTCAGCACATCCCATGTGTGCGTGAACACAGCCAAGCGGCTCGATGCCTGGGCCGCGCTTGATCGCTCGCTTCGGCCCCTGGCTGTCGCATCGACCCATGAAGGCTGGTTCGTGGCCAGCCGCGAAATCCCCGAACCCTACCGCCGGAAGGTTCCCTTGGAACTGCTGACGGCCATGCGCTTCGCCCGGGATCTGGGATGCAGCTATCTGCTGTTTGACTGCGATGCCGACACCATTGATGCCCTGCCGGTGTTTCCGTGGTGACTCCGGCCCTGCGTTTGCCAGGAGCGCGAGGCACAGTGTGAGCAGTGAAACCATTGCAGCCTTGCTGGCATGCATGACAACAGACCCACATTTCTGTAAATGGTGGTTTGTAGAAACTTGCGAGGTCCCCCATGAGTCGGCTCACCATCGATATCTCCGAGCAGCAGCACCAGAGCCTGAAGGCCCTGGCGGCCTTGCAGGGCAAGACGATCCGGCAGTATGCGATCGAAAGGCTTTTTCCTGCCGATGGTGGCACCGATCAGCCATGGGCTGAACTGAAAGAGCTTCTGGGCGAGCGGATCGGCCAAGGCCTTGCAGGCGGCATTTCAGGCAAGAGCATTGGTACGATACTTGATGAGGAACTCGGTGAGGATCGCCGGGATTGACTACCCCCTATGTCCTGACGGCGGCAGCGGAAGACGATTTGCGTTCGATCATCCGCTATACGCGCAAGCAATGGGGAAGCGCACAGGTACGATCCTATATTGCAAAGCTTGAACAAGGTATCGTTCGCCTTGCAAGCGGGCAGGGTCCGTTCAAGGAGATGGGTGATCTCTACCCGGGGCTCCGGTTGGTTCACTGCGAGCACCACTACATCTTCTGCCTGCCGCGCGGTGCCGAGCCGGCACTCATCGTTGCAATCCTTCACGAACCTATGGATCTGGTGATGCGTCTGGAAAGCAGGCTGAGATAGGCCGAGCCGGACGACGCTACGGGCATCAGTCGCGATCCCTGAGCGGCAGGATCCGTATACAGGCGCAAGCTTTGATCGTGGACGGGCCTCTCCAGGGAACGGGAGGGAGGATGGAATGGTGCGGCGATGCGGAATGGACCGCATCGCTACATCGGAGCCTGTGCCATGTCCCTTCCTTCCACAATCCATGCTTCAGTCGGCCAGTCGCTGATCGGCAAGGTCAGCCGCCTGTTCAATAACGGCGTCGCCGACGTGCTCGCAGAGCTTTTGCAGAATGCGCTCCGGGCTGGCGCCCATGAGATCGACATCGACGTAATCGAAGCTGAAGGCGCCAAGTTTCTGGTTCTTCGTGACGACGGCTCCGGGATAGACGATCCCGCAAAGATACTCACGCTGGGCGATTCTGGCTGGAGCGGCGATATCGCGCGCAGCGAGGATCCGGCCGGAATGGGCGTGTTCAGCCTGGCCGGGCGATATGTCGAAATCCGCTCCTATTCCCCGACTCTAGGTACGGGGTGGTGCGTTGTCATACCGCCCGAAGCCTGGGAAAGCGGTGCGCCGCTTTCCATCGAACCGTGCGATATCGGTTCCGGAACAGAAATCAGGATCGACATGCCCGAGGCGTGGCAACGAGATCTTCCGAGCGCGGCGTCGAACGCTGCCCGCCATTATCCGCTGCCGGTCCGGTATCGCGGCGACAAACTCGATCGCGAGGACTTCCTCGCCGGCGCGTGCCGGATCGAGGAATGGCAAGGCTGCCGGATCGGCGTCTACCGTGATCGCGGTTCGTGGCCCACCAGCTATCCCCGGTTCAACTTTCACGGCCTCACCGTCCTGTGCCCGATGCCGAGCGTTACCGAAGTCGGCGTCGACCGGTGCTGGCAGGTCCGTGTGGACATCCTGGAATCAGCAGTGCTGCACCTTGTCCTGCCTGCGCGCAGGGAAATGATTCAGAACGCGGCGCTCGAAAATTTGCGCGAGGCGGCAGAACGGGCGATCTACCGGACGATCGCTGAAAGCTCCGGCCATCGACTTGCCCATGCACAGTGGCTGCGCGCCCGGGAACTCGGCGTTGATCTTGGCGAGGCAGAACCCTGGCTTCCGGCCTGGTTTCCGCACACGGCAGAGGGCATTCGGAACCATGAGTTCGAATGCGTGAGAGATGTGCCAATGATCCTGTTCCCTGAACGCGGGCCGGCCGTAGAACAATGCGCGGCGCGCGTTCTGGAGCGCGGCGATCCCCTGGGCGGAACGCTGGTGTGCGAAGTCACCGCGTTCACCGGCTATCGCTGGCATGACCGCCTGCCGCGCATCGCTAACTTGTCCTTTGCGATCTCGACCGAAGCCGGGATGTTCCGCTTCGAGGACGATCAAGCCCCGTCTACGGGGCTTGAGTCCGGGCGGGTAACATCGATCAGACTGGATGTTGCGGTCAGGCTGCCAAATCACGGTGAGGACAAGGCGTCCTCGCACGTAATCCCCGCAGATGTGCTGATCTTACCCGATGATGGCTGGTCTTCCGACCTCGATACGGTCGTGGTCCTGCTCACGCAGAGCTGCACGATCGATCCGGAGGATCTAGCCATTCTTCTTGAGGATGCCTGCTTTTGTGCCGGAGACGACGCTGACAACGACAGCTGGGAAACCCAGTGGCGCGAATTCCGGATGCGGGCGCGACAGGGCGCCAATACTCTGCTGCTTGGCGAGGACGCCGCAATTCTCGAGCGGATACGCGACATCGTCTCCGAGGATATCGCCTGGCTCATTCCCGCCGGACGGAAGGTGACCATTCTGACAGGAGAAGCCAGCGTGGAACTGTCCTTCGTCGATGATGCTCGAATGTGACGCGCCTGAATGACCTGCGACCCGTCACACGCAGGGGGCGACCATCGACACGCATCGCCTAGCTTTCCATCATTTCTGGAATGTGCAGACTTGAGACATTGGAGGGCCACCTGATGAGCGCAGAGCCGGAGCAACAACCAAACACTGACCTTGCAAGGTTCGTTGAGCGCTCGCGGGAACCAGGTACATCCTTCATTTCGCCGAAGCGTTTGTCCCAGGCGCTTGGCGTCGAAATGACAGATCTGGCAATCATCGCAGGTGTCGATGGTATTACCCTGGGCAACCCGGGTTCCGAACGCCTGCAGATCAGGCTGTGCGAAATGGTGCGGGTGATTTCGGCGGCCGCGACGCTGACCGGCGATGTGTCGAAGGCTATCTGCTGGTATCGCAATGAGCCGATTGCCGGTTACGATCACAAGACAGCCGCTGAACTGATCGCGGCGGGGCAAGCTGATGCGGTGATGGCGCATTTACACGATCTGGAGAATGGCGCGAGCGGTTGACGATCAGCTGGCTCGGACACCGCCGAAGATCACCACAAACCCCGGACTGGAGACGCTCCATGCACAATGCCAATTCCAGTCGCGGGCTGTCGCCGCGGCGAGCAGAACTCACGAGCTTCGATCGGGCCTATAACGTGGCCCTGCGCGCGCGCCGCCAAACGGGCATGCGCCAGTTCATCGTCAGGACCGGCAATTCGTTTCAGCCTATCCGCACAAGCTGTCTGGCGCCTGGCAACGACGAAGTCGTTCTCGCGCTTGTCGCATGAAGGGACTGGCCACTCACCTGACCTGCTGCCGTCAATCGTTGTAGAACTGATCTGTAACCATCGGCGCATGACAAGAGGCGCAAGTTGTGGCATATATTCTCATTCGTGTCGCAATGTTGATCATTAGCCATATGGGCTTGCACTATGACGATCCAGATTTCGATAACACCCAGCGGCAGGCTGAGCTTGCCCGCCGATATCCGCAAGCGGCTTGGCCTTGCAGGTGGCGGCTCGCTGATCGTCGAGGAAACCCCTGACGGCGTGATCCTGCGCACTGTCGCCCAGTCGGTCGCGCACGCCCGCGCGCTCGCCCGGAAATATACCGCTGACCGGCCTGATGCCTCGGTCGATGCGTTTCTCGCGAACCGGCGTGAAGACAGCGGGGCATGAGCGCATTCATTCTCGATGCGTCCGCGCTCCTGGCCATGCTCCGGGAGGAGCCGGGCGGTGACAAGGTGGCCGAAGCGCTTGGCGATGCGCGCATGAGCGTGGTCAACTACGCGGAAGTCGTCAGCCACTTCATTCACAATGGCATGCCCCCACACGAAGTGGATGACATGCTGCATCCCTTGCCAATCTCCCTTGTTCCGGCCGATGCCGATATCGCCCGGCTTGCAGGGCACTTGCGTGCCTTGACCGCTGACGCCGGGCTGTCCCTGGGCGACCGCTTCTGTCTTGCTCTGGCCTCGATTGAGAATGTGCCGGCCTGGACGTCCGACAGGCAGTGGAGCGCAGTTGCCGAAAAGGTCGGTGTTGAAGTGGTCGTCATTCGTTGAAAACGGAAGGAACGGACCGCCGACCCTATCGTCGAACCGCCAGCGATAGCCTTGGTTTGCTCAAGGAACAGGACGCAATGCGTCAGGCGCAGCTCGATGCGCTTCGCGCCGAGATCGAGCATGGTGCCACCAGCGGCCCCGGCATTTGCGCCGAACAGGTATTCGCGAACGCCCGCAAACGGATCGCCGGCATCGCCGCCGGCGCTACGAACAGTTGATCGATCTGCAACCTTCTTCTGCGCCGCGACGCGGAAACACCAGGATAGCATCGGCCATATGTTAAGCCTTGATCATTGCGGAGGATCGCCGGACAGGGGGCGCATGGTCTTGCCGCGAATCAATTGCTGGACGTTCCGTGCTCACACTGGCGCACACGGTGCGCTGCGCTTGAAAGCCATGGTTTGATGGCGTCGCACCATCCTACCTATCGCCGCCTTACTGGCCTGCTGCGCCTCAACGGCCGCAGCGCCGTTCTCGAAACGGGCGATGGGGATTTGATCTTCCTCGTTTCCGAGGACGATCTTGCCCCATTCCATGACCAACAGGTTGTTGCCGAGGGCCAGATGGCCGGACCTGACCGCCTCACGCTGACCTGGATCGCTCCCGCTTCAGCCTGACCTCGACATGCGCCGTGTGATTGGAAACTGAGGTGCGGTGGTCCGGAACGCGACCGGATCGCCCTTTCATCCCCAAGGCGCTGATCAGTTCCGCCTTCGCCGTGAACTGGAGGTGCGCTCAAGTTCGGCCGCGGAAACTTCGAGATCCACAGCAAGCTGGGTGAGGGCGTGTGCTGCGCCCAGCCGTATCATGCCGTCGTCACGCGTTCCTGAACACCCGCGCGCTGCGCGCTTGCGGGCAAGGTCCGCCACGGTGCGAAGCGTTTCCGAGTCCATCGTCTAAGAATACCCCTGAAATGACCAGCGGGCCAGCCCGCCCAGGTTGGTGGATGGCGAAGTGCGGAAGGCGAGGATGGTGCGCCCGGCCACGCGGGGGTGAGGCCGCGCGGGCGGGATACAGAGGAGAGGAGGTTCGAAGATGGTGTCGCGAAGAAATTGGTTCGAGAGCGACATCATCAAGGAGTGAAGATCATGAACATTGGAGAAGTTCGCAGCGTCAATGGCCGCCTCACTGGCTCCATCGCAACCCGCACCATAGACCTGCCGCGTATCGGTTTGCGCAAGGTCGAAAGCATGAGCGACCGCGCGCCCGCTTACGAGATCCTGGCGCTCAATGTCGCCCGGCGCTGGGTCCAGATCGGTGCGCTTTGGGAGGCTTTCTCGAAGAAGACCGGGGAAGCCTTCCTCGCCGGATCGGTCGATGATCCGGGCCTTCCCGAACCGCTGCCCGTCGCGCTCTTCCCGACCGAAGACGGTGGCTACACCATCGCCTGGCGGCGCGAGACCATGCGGTCCGAGTTCGCCGGTGGCTTCGGGGGGATGCAGCGCTCCTACGAGGAGCGTGGACAGGAAGGCTTCGGCGGTAGCACGGCAGGTGCCGATGGCGCACTGATGGGCGCGGGCGCCGATGAGGGCGAAGAACCGCTGTTCTGATCCTGCACGAGCAGCACCTTGCGAAGGCCGGGGGCGCAATCAGCGCCTCCGGCCTTTTCTTGTTCAGATCCCGAGATGTGAAAGGCCTCGCCATGAACAGCACACCGCACACGCGCAGCGTCGATCGCTTCGCCGACCTCAAGACCCTCTACGCCGAGATGACCGCCACCCCGGAATTCCAGGCGGCGTTCGGCGATCCGCTTGCCGTTTCCATCACCCAGCCGGGCGAGGAACCGGGTGAACACGACATGCCGGAACCCTTCGCGGCGCAGGCCGAATGCGGCGGTGTGATCGCTGCGATCTTCGACCTGTTCACCGACACCCGGCTCGAACCGCTTGGCGCCGAAATCGCCTGGGGCTTCGTCAACAGCTTCCACTTCGTTGCCGGAAAGCTGGAACGGCGCGAGGACGCCATTGCCCTTGAACTGGGAGATCTGGCGCGTCATCCCGACATGAGCGAGGTCTACAACAGCGAGCTCGAAGAAAAGCAGCTCCTGTGCCAGTCACTGGCCGAACAGCGCGCCGCGATCGAATGCATGCGCGACTATGCCGCCGAGATGTACCGCGTGCAGTCGGGCTGGCCATGGTCCCCGGCGCGCGGCAGCAAGGCCTCCTCGGCGTCGTCCGCCAGTCAGATCGCCGCCCTCGATTTCCTGCGCGCCCGTGAACTCGCCGCGCGCGAGAAGCACAGTCCCAGGGGACCTGTCGTAGTGTTCTCCGGACCGGCTCAATGGCACGACTGGGAAACCTTGTGGGCGCGGCTCGACGAGATCAAGGCGCGGGTACCGCACATGACGCTGGTGACGACCGGGCAGCGCAAGGGCGCCGATGCCATCGCAGCGGCCTGGGCCGCGCGTCCGGAAAACAGCGTGCCGCTCGTCGCCTACGGGCTCTACGGTTCGGGGCGCAAGACGGCCTTCACCCGCAACCGCAAGCTGGCGGAACTGAAGCCGGTCGAGGCGCTGCTGTGCGAAGGATCCGGCCTGCAGGCCAACCTCTATCAGGTCCTGCGCGAAGCCAATGTTCCGATCCATGCCTTCCGCAAGGCAGACCAGATCGCTGACACCGCTGTCCCGCGTCTGCGGGCGTGAAGCCGGTCTGATCATCCGGGGCGGGGCCTTTGGCCCGCCCCATCATTTCCCGATGACAGGAGGTTCGCATGGCAATCCCTGAACCCTATCGCCGCAATTTCGAGACGCTGCTTCGCGCCGCGGCCGATGGCAATCTCGCGCTCCTGGAGTGCAGGGATGCCCAAACCGGCGTTCCCCGCTACGTCGTCACGGCCATGGGCCGCGACGAAGGCGATTACGTCATGACCCCGTTCGGACATCTCTGCGATGGGAACCCTTTCGAGGACTATATTCCGCCCGATCCGGGCGATGGCGCACTACCACTGGCGTGACCAGGCCAGCGCGGACAGCTTTGGTCCGCGCGACGGAACAGGGCAATTCGGGCTGGCCGTACTCCTCGCGCGCCAGCCCATTTTTGTGCTGCCGGGGAGTTCACACCTTCCGCTGATCCGTCCGTCAAAGATGCAACCCTTGACTGTCAAGAGCCCCGTCATGGGCATCGAGCCCATGCCAAGGCTCGGGCGTATGGGGCAGGCGTTGTGTATTATTCTCTCTTCCAACAAGTCCAAGTATGGCACGGGGTCAGCCCCGGCCTCAAGGATCGACGGCCCCTCCAATTTGCTTCGCAAATCGGTTCCTCCGTCGCCCGCTTCGCGGCCGGGCTGCGCCCGGTCCTTGACCCCGGCGCTCGCAGCCCGTGCCCGAGGGGAAGCCTCTTTTCCTGATTTCAAGGAGGCTACGATGAACACCAAGCGCACCATTCGCGACTTTTCCGAAATCGCCGATCTCATCGCCGCGGAAACCCTGGCTCCGGCGGAAGGCTTTACCACCGCTTTCGAAACTGGCCTCGATGCGAGCCGGATGGGCGTGGCGGAAGACGAACTGACCTGCGACATGCCGGACGCCATGCAGGCCCAGCTTGCTACCGAAATGCTGGTCGCCACGCTCTTCGACGTGCTGCGCGATACCCGCATCGAAAGCCTCGCGCCGCGCCTGGCCTGGGGGATCGTCAACTCCTTCCACAAGGTGGCTGAGCAGCTCGATGGCGAAGCCGACCGGGCGGCAATGAAGGTTCGCGACCTTGCCCGCGATGCCGACGGCAGCGAGGTGCTGATGGGTGAACTTGAGGAGGCGCAGGTGCTCTGCCAGTCCCTCGACGAAGCGCGCGAAGCGGTGGCCTGCATGCGCGACCACGCGGCAGCGACGTACCTTGCGGAAAGCGGCCGGCCCTGGTCGTCGGTGCGGGGATCGCTAGTCTCCTCCAAGCGCACCGCGTCGGTCATTGCCGCGCAGGACTTCCTCGCCGCGCGGCGGATGCGTAAGGCCGAGGCGCACGCCCCGCAAGGTCCGGTTGTGATCTTCTCGGGAGGGCAGGTCTGGGAGGATCACCAACTCCTCACCGAAGCACTCGATGCTGTGAAGGCGCGCGTGCCGAACATGGTGCTGGCCACTACCGCACAGGACAAGGGCTGCGATGCCATCGCGGCGGCCTGGGCGGCGCGCAGCGGCACCATGCTCATCGCCTTCACGCTTGACCGGCGTCTCGGCAAGCGGGCGGGGTTTGCGCGCAACGAGCAGCTCCTGGGCTTGCGTCCGGTTGAAGCGATCGTCTGCGAGGGCTCCGGGCTGCAGTCGCATCTTGCCCGTGAGGTGAGGGCCAAGCGGGTACCGGCGCACTTCTTCGCGCTGAAGGACCAGCGCACCAATCGGGCCGTAGCGTAAGTGGCACGGATGGGACCGGTCGGGCTTCAGCTCGGTCGGTCTCTCTTTTTTGCCAGCGTGGATATCGCCCCCGCTCAGAGACCCGAAGCCTCTCGGCTTCGCGCCCGTCGCGGGGGCGATGCGGAGCCACGAGTGTGGCTCCGGCCTCCTGCGCGTGGCTACGCCATGCTCGTCGCTGGGCCATCCCTACGGGATGACTTGGAGTTCGTTAAAGTACCCGACTGCTACGATACGCTTGCTTCAGGGAGGGCGCGAAGGGCGGTCACAGCAGCCGCGCCGCCACACCGGATTGCGGCGGCAAGCAGGTCGCGGAATTCGCGCTCGGTGAGATCTTCGACGGGGAGGTCAGTGACGATCTCGGCGTATTTTCCGCGCAAGGCGCGGCGGGTCTTTTCCACCTCTTCGGCCATCATGCGTTGGCGCGCTTCAAGGTCGGCAAGGCGTTCGCGTTCAGTCTTCTTGGGCATGTCCATCGGTCCTTCGATGGTCTGCCCGCCGTCTCCATTATTGGCCGCTTACGGCCTGCCTGCAATCCCTGGACGGGGAGGTCATCATGAAATCGAAGGTTCCCCTATGCGGCACGATGATCAACCTGCCGGTGTCCCACCGGCGGAAGGACAAGGCCCCCTTCGGGGGAGCCGCGCCCCTTCCGGGACGTGGCGACGCAGCGAGAAATCGCTGCGCAAGGAAGGACGCACGGCCGTGGCCGTTTTGTAATGCACCGTACGCACGGGTGCTGCGCCGATTTCTCGCGCAAGGTCAGAGGGTTGCAAAGTATGCCGTGTCATACGCTGGACGTGGCATTTGAAATACGCGTCGTACCGAAATTTCAGCGGCCACCATCAACACATTGAAACCGATGACTTTTGAGCGGTATGACCGGTAGTTCAGTTCAATCTATTGAGAATTCGGCCATCTTCAGCTATAGATGTCCCGCTTCATGACATTCTGACGCCGGGCTTCGCACAGCGGAGCAACGGTATGCACAGTATAAGCATCCGGGTGGACGACACCCTTTTCCGGCAGCTTCAGCGCCGGGCCTATGGCGCAAACCTCACCTTGTCAGAGTTCGTTCGCCAGGTTCTGGGCGAGGCGGCCGATCCACAGGGGCGCTACATCTATTCCTCGCAGGACGAGGTTCTGGCCACCGCCATCCAGATCCTGACCTTGCTCGCCACGTCGATCGGCGCGCGCTCGCCTGAGCTCCTGGAGCGGGGAATGGCAGACGCCAGGTTGATCCTCGGCGAACGCGGCCTCCTTGATCCGGACCAGGACCAGTGACCGGCGGGTCGCTGCATGGGTTCGGACTCCGGTCTGTGCCCGGTCATTCTGCTCATCAGTCACGGCCGGAGAACCACCCGATGACCGCTGGGGGCTGGTCAGCAATCAGGGGCCAAGCTTTCGTCTGCTTCACCCGGGGGGCGCGGCGATGAGTATCTTTCGCAACGACACGCTGGGGAGCTGGACGCGCGGCGGCCAGTCCATCGTCCACAACGTCAGGATGACGACCCAGGTCTTCTTCCAGACCTTCATGGCCGGTCTCGCCTTGTGGGTCATGGGTACGGTGTGGTGGGCACTCGAGCATACCACGGCCTATCAGCGCTACGTCGCGATGAAGATCGTGGAGGCGAGCTTCAAGACCGATGCTGCTCCGGGGACCAACGATCCGGTCCTGTTCAAGACACCCGATGGCCACCCCTACTGGACGTCGGCTGACGTGCTGATGGCCTCGCCGATCGCCAAGCGTACGCTTCACGCTTTCGAGATCGAGCTCATCCACGGTGCGATCGTCGCCGGGGTTTTCTCGCTCGTGGCGCTCCTGTTCGCCTGGTTCGCCTTCACCCGGACGGGGCGGGGGCTGGGTTCCAATGAATACCTGCGCGGGGCGCGTTTCGGGACGGTCAGGCAGGTACGCCGCGCCCTCTGGAGGCAGAAGCAAGGGAGCTTCTCGATCGGCGGGGTTCCCGTGCCCGATGCCTTCGAGCCTGAACACATTCTCCTATGCGGCGCGCCGGGAACCGGAAAGACCAACCTTATCGTCAAGATGCTGGATGGCATCCGCCGAGAGGGCAAGCGCGCGATCGTCTACGATACTGCCGGGACTTTCGTTGAGAAGTTCTACCGCCCGGGCAAGGACATCATCCTCAATCCGCTCGATGCCCGCACCGCGCACTGGTCGCCCTGGGGTGACGTCCCGCGCGAGTATCACTACGACCAGATCGCGGAATCGACGATCCCCGATAAGGCCGGTGATCCCTTCTGGGCCAAGGCCGCACGCGGGACACTTGTCGCTGTCCTGAGAAAGCTCGCGGGCAAAGGCGAGATGCTGGTCTCGGTCCTCCTCGACCAGCTGCTGCGCTCCCCGCTCAAGGATCTGGCTGCCTTTGCCGCGGGAACCGATGCCGCCGCCTTCATCAGTCTTGAGGGCGAGCGGACCTCGGCCGGCATTCAGGCCGAACTGGCGTCCGTCATGCGCAGCTTCTCCTACCTCGACGATACCCGGACGGGGCTTTCGATCCGCGACTGGGTGACTAACGAGGAAGGGGACAACTGGCTCTTCATTACCGTCAAGGCCGACCAGCTCCCCTCCCTGCGCCCGCTCATCACCGTCTGGCTCGACATTGCCATTTCGGCGATCATGAGCCTAGCGCCCGATCGCAGGCGGCGGCTCTACTGCATCATCGACGAGCTTCCTTCCCTACAGAAGCTTCCCTCGCTGTCCGACTTCCTGGCCCGCGCGCGCAAGTACGGGGGCTGCGGGATCCTGGGTTTCCAGTCCTATCCGCAATTGGAAGCGACTTATGGCATTCAGGATGCAGCCGCGATCACCGGCTATTGCTCGACCTGGGTGGCCCTTCGCGCCAATGACACGCCCACTGCCAAGCATGTCTCGGAGAACCTGGGGCAGGTTGAGCAGATCGAGGCGAACGAAGGCATGTCCTACGGCGTCAACGACATGCGCGACGGGGTGAACCTCTCGCGCATGCAGGTGACGCGCCCGCTGGTCATGCACACCGAGGTCACCAATCTCCCCAACCTCTCGGGCTACCTGCGTTTCGGGCGCAATCTTCCCGTGGTGCGTTTTGCCGATACCTTCAACACGGTGCCGACCGTGACGGAAGGGTTCGTCGAGCGCGATACGCCGCCCCGGCGCGACAGCGATGGCGAGGCGATCTTCGCCACACTTCATACCGAAGGAGGCGACGATCACTCCGGCATGCCGGGCGAGGAGAGCACCCCGGCGAAAAAGTACAGGCTTCCCAACAAAACTCTAAACCCGGGTAGCAAGAGCAAAGCGGACGGGCGTCAACCGGACCTGTTTGCAGCAGGCCCATCAGCTGGTGATGATCCAGTCGAAGCCGTTCCGGAGGCAATACCGCTCCCCCAGCAGAGCGAACCAGAACTGGAATCGGATCCAGAACCAAAGCCGGAGCAAGCGCGACAGATCCAGGACTTTGCGCTTGCACCGCGGCGAGGCCATCCTCGTATCGAGATCGACGTTTACGACCGGACTGATGGGCCTCATCGCAAGGCCCGGCCGGCATGATACATCCCCGCCGTCTCAAGGGCACTTCGGGTAATATCGCGCGCTACTATACGGTGGGTGACTATTACACCAAGGGCGGTGACGAACCCAGCCAATGGGGAGGACGGCTCGCGCCCGAGCTTGGCCTCGAGGGCAAAGTCGATCCCCATGTCTTCGCCGAACTGCTTGCCGGGCGGGTGGCGGGACAACAACTAGGCCGGCATCGCGGCGACGGACAAATCCAGCACCATCCCGGGTGGGATTTTGCCGTCAATGCACCCAAGTCCGTTTCTATCATGGCGCTGGTCGCAGGTGATGATCGGATCACCGGGGCGCACGAACGCGCGGTGACGGCGGCGCTCTCCTATCTGGAAGAACATGCCTCGCTCCGCGGGCGCGAGGACGGTGAGATCATCCACGAGACGACCGGAAGGCTGCTCTTCGCGCGCTTTACCGAGCATGCGAGCCGGGACCTTGATCCGCACCTTCATACCCATGTCGTCGTCCTCAACATGACCAATCGTGAGGTGGACGGCCCCATGGCGAGCCTCGAGACCCGGGCCATGTTCGCCGAGCAGATGGTGGCAGGTCAGGTCTATCGCAATGAACTCGCACGGGACCTGCGCGAACAGGGTTTCGAAATCGAATTCGACCCGCGCCGGGGCCTATTCGAGATCGCCGGCGTGCCCAAGGACTTCATCCGCGATACGTCGCAGCGTTCCCGAAAGATCGATGCTCATGCGCAGGAGCATGGCCTGGCGGGGCAGGCCGCGCGCCGGGCCTCCTTCTATGAAACGCGCGGGGCCAAAGTGAAAGTGGGGCTCGACGATCTGAAAGAGCAATGGGCCGAGCGCGCAAAGCCTTATGTGAAGGAGCTGGCTGACCTTGGTTCCCGAGCGGCAGATCGCGAAGGGCAGGGGATCGAATTCGATCCCATGGCGAGCAGACGCGCAGCCCTGTTCGGGATCCGCCAGGCTGAAACCCGCGAGGCCGTCTCCAACCTGGGCTCACTCTATCGCCATGCACTGGCGAGCCATGTCGGGGAGGTCCGTCTCGCCGAAGTGCGGCTACTCATCGGCGAGCATGAAGCACGGCGCAAGCTGCTCGCGGCCCCCGAGCCGACTGGCGACCGTTCCCTGACCCGAGGGCGCACAACGCGGCGCAGTGCCCGCCTCGAGCAGGCTTTGTCGCGCGAACTCGCCCTTGCACTGGATGACGCCCAGCCCATTGCTTCGTCCGATCGCCTGCTGGCACGGCTCGAACACGCAGGGCTCAATCCGGCGCAAGAGCAGGCGCTGGTCACGCTCGCGTCGTCGCGCGATCGTGTCACGGGGCTCCACGGCGTCGCCGGTGCAGGCAAGTCGACCTTGATGCGAACGCTTGCCGAGGCGGCCGAACCTGGCACGCGCTTTCTTGCTCTGGCGCCGACGTCCTCGGCCACCGCCAATCTAGGCGACGGGGCACGCGTTGATGCCAGAACCGTGGCCAGCCTGCTGGCAGGCGGCGGGTGCGGGATCACCGATGCCCACGTACTGCTGGTCGACGAGGCGGGGCAATTGGGGAACCGGCAGGCACAGCGTCTGCTCCAGATCAGCCGGGAGACTGGCGCCAGGATCATCCTGCTGGCCGACAGTCGGCAGACCGGCGCGATCGAGCAGGGCAAGCCGTTCTGGCTCCTCCAGCGACTGGGGCTGCCAACTGCCGAGCTGACGGAATCGATGCGTCAGGAAACGCGAACGATGAAATCCGCGGTCACCGAAGCCCGCGCCGGCAACTACGCCGCTTCGCTTGAACAGCTCGACAAGGTGGTCAGCGGGGCAAGCGCGGAGCGTCTGGCGAGGGGACTCGTCGAGGAATGGACCCGGCTCAAGCCGGAGACGCGCGCGACGACCAATATTCTCGTGCTCGAGAACGAAACCAGGCTCCTGGTCAATGCGAAGATCCGGGAGACCCTGAAGTCCGAGAGTGCAATTGCGGCCGAGGATACCCGACTTTCCGTGCTCACGCCGGCGGGCATGACCGCCCAGGAAAAGCACTTCGCGCGCTTCTATTCTGGCGGGCAGGTCGTGACCTTCGCGCGCGATTTGGCTGGTCCCGGCATTGCCCGCGACACCGAGTACCGCGTGGCCGGTCTCAGCCAGGATGCCAATGGCAGACAGGTCGTTAGGCTTGTCGATGAGAATGGCCGCATGATCCGGTGGGATCCGCGCCTGGGGCAAGCGCATCACGTCAATGTGTTCCACCGCGAAGAGCGTGACCTTGCGCAAGGCGACCGTATCCAGTGGCGGCTCGTCAACCGCGAACTGGACCTCAAGAACGCAGAGCGCGGTACGGTCGAGAAGCTGGAAGGGAGCCTCGCCACCATCCGCTGGGATCGCGGGGAGCGCGTCCAGACCATCGATCTTATCGAGCACAAGACCTGGGACCATGGCTATGCCGAGACGGTCTATTCCGCGCAGTCGAAGACTTATGCGCGGGTCTATGTCCTGGCGCCGGTCAATTCCACCCTGGTCAATGGCCAGAACTACTACACCGCGATCACCCGCGCGCGCCTTGGCGTGAAGCTCTGGACCGAAAACGAGAAGAAACTCGTCGAAAGGCTCGAAGCCCGGTCCGGCGAGAAGACCTCGGCCCTGGAGGGGCTGGGTCGGCTCGATCGTGATACCGCCCGGGCCTATGCTGATCGTCATGCAGGCCGCCTGGCGCAGGCACGGGAGGAGGAGCAGCGCTTGCGACAGGACCGGCGCGATCAATTGCTGGGACGCCAGCTTGATCAGCGCCGCTCCCCACAGGGCCTGGGAGAGCATCTCGCAGAAGGTGCGCGCGGCATTGCGGAAATCATGGATCGTATCCTGAAATCGGCGCTTGAGCGCCGAGCCAGCGCCGATCGCAGTCATGCGCACGCGGGAAGAGGACATGCTTCGCCCGCCGCCGATCATGATCACCAGAAATCCAATGATCGTTCCGGTTTTGACCGCTGATGCCATTGCCTGACTGTGAAGGAGTTCGCCCATGATCGCCAATGTCTTTCGACCTATGCTATTCGGGCAGGTGTCTCGTCTTTGGTTGCCGGCGTCGGCGTTCATGCTTATGGCAACGCCGGTGCATGCTGCGGTGCGTAAGGCCGATGAGGCCCGCCTTGCCAGTTGCATCCACGACGCTGCAGAGGGCCGCCCTTGGCTTGAAAAAACCCTCTGGGGCCTGCGCGACCAGGAGGCGGGCTGGATTGGCGCCGAGGTCAGCAACACGAATGGCACGCACGATCTTGGCCCGTTGCAGATCAATAGTTGGTGGGTGCCGAGGATTGCAGAGCTGATGGGCAGGTCAGGCCCTGAGGTCCGCAATTGGCTCCGCTTCGATGCTTGCTTTAACGTGGAAGCGGCCCGCTGGATATTTCTGGCGGCGCTGCGGGATACAGGAGACTTTTGGCGAGCGGTTGGCGTCTATCACAGCCCGACGGCCTGGCGGCAACGACGCTATTCGCTGAGCGTGGCGAAGCGCATGCAGCAAAGATTTGGGAAAGATGCCTTTGTTGAACGGTGAGATATTCGTCCTGCACGAACGCGTCGTATGTTTATCAGGTTGCGGAAAAAGGCGGCGCAGTGGCCGCCAGTGCCTGGACTTCGAGGGTGTGGGGCGAGGATGTCGCTCATTCGAGGATGTAATTCGAAGTTGCCTGCCATGTTGGCGCGGTCTTGGTGATGTGAGCGGCACGGTTAGGCCACAGCCAGCAGTTTCGGCAGTCTGATGAGGTTGTAGGCGGCAGCAGTGAGCGTGAAGGACCATCCGACGCGATCCTGACCTCGATGGCGGGTCCTTCGCATGTTGCCGCAGGTCTTTGCCCATCCGAACACCTCTTCGATCCGCTTGCAAATTTTCTGGGAGAGGCCGTAGCCGGTATGGCGTGTCGTGCGCCCGTCGATGGCAGAACGCCGGTTGGTGTTGTTCTGGGCGACGTGTGGGGTGACGTCCATCTCACGCAGCGCCGCGACGAAGGCGGCGGTATCATAGTTCTTGTCCGCCCCCAGTGTAATCCGATGGCGCCCTTCCATGCGGCCCAGCATGGTCAGCGCGGCCTCGCGTTCGGCGGTGCCGGTGGCGTGGGTCAGGAGCGCATCGACAACGAGGCCGTTGCGGTTCTCCATGAGGACATGGGCCATGTGGCACAGCTTCGCAGCCTGGCCGCGCGCCTTCTTGAACAGCCGGGCATCAGGATCGGTGGTCGATGCGTGGGTTGCATTGCTGCGCTTCTCGCCGCGAAAATCGCGTTCGGCATTGCGGCCGGCCGGCGCTGTTCCCTGCTCGCTGTGGCTGGAGATCGACCCGCCGTCATGGTCATCCCCAAGGCCGCCTTCATCCTTGGGCCTGAAGCTCTTCACGCTGGCCCACGCTTCGATCAACGTGCCATCCACCGAGAAATGATCGTCCGACAGAAGAGCCTGTACGCGCGCTTGGCTGATGATGGCTGACAGGAATTTGGCGGCAACGTCCCCGGACAGCAGCCTCTCGCGGTTCTTGGTGAAGACCGTGACATCCCAGATTGGCGTATCCATCGCCAGGCCGACGAACCAGCGGAAGAGCAAGTTGTAGTCCATCTGCTCCATCAACTGGCGTTCCGAGCGGATCGAATAGAAGGCCTGCAAGAGCAAAGCGCGAAGGAGCTTATCGGGCGGGATCGAAGGCCTCCCGATACGAGAATACAGGCCGTCGAAATCCGCAGACAGCACTTCCAGCGCTTCATCGACAATCGCCCGGATCGCGCGAAGGGGATGGTTCGCCGGCACCCGAGCCTCGCAACTCACGCACGAGAACAGCCCCTCGCTCCCCTCATCACCGCCGCGCATCCCGATCCTTTCAACATCACTCTACGCGATCCTGGAATCAGCAATGTCACCTCAGTGCAAGCTCCTTTTTCCGCAGCCTGTTCAACGAGAAGGGTTTTCTGCCGCCGGCTTAGCGTACTGAAGTCCGGCACCGGCCAATCGAGCCCGAGCATCTCCAGAAGGCTTGCGACCATGCCTGTCGTCTGGCGCAAAGGCAGCTTGAACAACGCCTTCAGCGTCAGGCAGGCTTGGATCGCAGCCTCAGAGAAGACAGGCTGACGTCCCCGCTTGCCGGTTGGCGGCGACAACCACTGCATCCCGGGATCAAACCATATCTGAAGCGACCCGCGCCGAGCCAACGCTGCGTTGTAGGATTTCCAATTCGTCGTACGATAGCGTGCGCGCAGCGGCTTGCTCATCCCCTCGCCTTAACATTCTGGATTCACAAACGGAATCCCGCCTCCATTTGCGCAACAAAGCCGAGTTAAGCGGAACCCGCGGGACCGAAATACGGAAGAAGCTCTTGCTTTGAATCCAACGAATCCGCCTTCCAACGTACCGAGCCATAGGGTCGCTCTAGGCGCCGAGTTGCTTTCCGTGTTCCCCCGCGATGAAAGGCATTGGCCTGCAACTGCAACTCCAATTCCGCTCCGGAATAGCGATCGCGCATGTGCAGATAATCCCCCCATGTCGGGCACTGATAGCGCTCGGTCCAGATGGCCGGATTTGCAATGTCCCGTGCGATCGACCAGTTGAAGGCGCCTATTTGCTGGCGCGCGCGCCGCAGCTTCATCATGATTTCATAAAATGCGCGGGCCTGTTCCGGTTCGACATCATATTCGGACTCAATCACAATTGGCCCCGAGCGTATGGTCAGCGGCATCCCGACGTCGGGTTCGTGGGTGAGCGTAGCTGGCGCCTGTACTTCTTCCATGTTGCCGGCAAGACCGAGAAAGTGTCCGACACCGCAACTGAGAATTGAGAAGACGCCCGACGAGATGATGGCGATACCCACATCATGCGCGGACGCAATCATCCCCCAAACTATGGCGCCGGCGGCGATGCCTGCAGTCATTGCGCACGTGAACAGCGACAATGTCCGTGCAACCACCCATCTAGGCGCGGAGAGTTGGAGGCTCACATTCAGCAGAGCCGCCGTGATGATATACACGATGCCGAAAATGAAGAACGCCGCAACAGTAAGGGCTATCGAGTGGCTGAACCCAATCAGCATCAGCGAGAACCCGGCGACAACGGCCGCGACTCGAATCGCGGCTTCCGTTTCAAACCGAGCCCGGATGCGGCTGACCATCGTCGCGCCCGCGATTGCGCCTGCTCCCTGCGAGCTCAGCAGGACACCGAGGGTGATCGCGTTTCCTGAAAGCAAGTCTTTGACGATGAGGGGGGCCATCGCCAATATTGTCGCGTTGGCTCCGAAGCCAAACAGTAGCGTACGGACAAGAACGGCGCGGATGCCCGGAGAATGAAGGGCGTAGCGCATGCCCGATTGAATGGCGCGGTCAATCCGTTCCGGCGGCAGGCGGGAAGGAATCTGTTTTCGCTTCCAGCAGAAGAAGGCTGCAAGCAGGGGAACATAGCACCCTGCGGTGAGCACGAAGACGGCCTTCGCTCCTGACAGAACGATGACAATGCCACCAAGCGCCGGGCCAAAGCTGCGTGCGATATTGTAGCTGATCGATGACAGGGCAATGGCAGCAGTGAGATTGGGTCGCGAAACCTGTTCCGGGATCGATGCTTGCCATGATGGCGAGAAGAGCGCCGTGCCAATTCCAAGCATTGCGCAGAAAACCAGGAGGAGCCAGGAGGTGGTGGCGCCCAGAATGGCGATGGCGGCCAGAACGCTGACTGCCAGAGCCGAAAAGCTAAGCCCTGCGATTGCCACCTTACGGCGGTCGAACATATCGGCGAGCGCACCAGCGGGTAGAGTAACAGCGACCATGGGCAGCATCATTGCGGTCTGGATCATAGCCACCATAGTGGGCGAATGGCTGAGCCGGGTCATTTCCCAGGCTGCGGCTACACCGAACATCAACTGACCCAGATTGCTAAAGATACTGGCCGACCAGATGTTACGGAAGGTCCGCTCCCGCAACGGACTAAGGGGGGCTCCGCTGTCAGAACCTTCACGATTTGACCGTGTTTTCACGATGCCCCCCAAAGTGGATGGATAGACCGAAGGCTTGGCTGGCCCGGACGATCAAACTCACAACATGACAGCAGGGGAGGATCCGCCCTCTATCGCACGATAGGTTGGAAGAAGTTACCAGCACATATCATGGCTATTTCGATGGGGCTGCTTGGAATGGGCGCGTGAGTGGCGAAGGTGCGAAAATCGATCAAGCGACAAAGCAGCAGTTTGCATGAGGGGCAGATGATGAAAATTTCCCGATCCACGGCCAGGTGCTTTTCCGGATTGTTGTTGGTCCTGACGCTGCCGTTTGAGGTCACCGCCGCAGAAGCGCCTGCCGCGCTGCCTCAACCGCCGGCGCAGTACAGCTACGATCGGGCGCTGCCTCTGGACGGGGGACAGAATTTCAGAGATCTGGGGGGCTATCCCACCGAAGATCATCGCCATGTTCGCTGGGGCCTGTTGTTCCGGTCGGGGTCCCTGCATGGCTTTACCCCGGCCGACTTCGCCTATCTCAAAATGCTCGGCCTGCAGATGGAGGTCGATTTCCGGTCGACGCAGGAACGTGCGGCGGAACCGACAGACTGGCCGACGGGTCAGGCGCCGCGAATCCTAGCCGACGATTATGATTTCGCCATTCTGGGCCGACACATGACCAACCTCCAGGACATGACGCCCGACGAAGTCCAGGCCAAGATGGTAGAGATGTATCCGGTCATCCTCGACCAGTTCAACGGCCAGTATCGGCGGCTGTTCGACCAGTTGCTGGCCGGCAATGCGCCGCTCGTCTTCCATTGTTCCGCCGGGCGGGACCGCACGGGCATTGCCGCCGCCCTCGTGCTGACGGCGCTCGGCGTTCCGCGTGAAACCGTGATCCAGGATTACCTTCTGACGAATCGATATTTCCAGTTGGCCCAGGTCGGTCCTGCCGCGCAGACCTGGGGGAAGATTCCTCCTGCCATGGCGAAGGTGATGGTCAGTTCGGCGCGGCCGTCGATCGAGGCGGTGTTCAAGGTCATCGACGGATATCCCGGTGGAGCGAAAGCCTATCTGCGCGACCGGCTGGGGCTGGACCAGCTCAAGATCGCGCGACTTCGCGCTCTATATACCGAATAGGGGAAACCGCCGCGCGGGCAGCTCTCGGCCCGCCCTTAGATAGGTGGCGAGAGCGTCGGTCTATTCAATGTGAACGCAAGGCCTAGCTCAACAGGGCCCAGCGTTTAGCAGGATAGATCGATGGAAGCCTATATTTACGATCATGTGCGCACCCCCCGTGGCAAAGGTCGACCGGACGGCGCGCTGCATGAAATTCCTTCCGTGCAGCTGGCGACGCAACTGCTGCAGGCGGTGCGGGACCGCAATGCGCTCGACACCGCGCTGCTGGACGATGTGATCATCGGCATGGCCCAGCCGGTCGGCGAGCAAGGCGGCGTGCTCGCCCGCGCGGCCGTGCTACAGGCGGGCTATGCCCAGACGGTCGGCGGCCAGCAGATTCACCGCTTCTGCGCCACCGGCCTTGACGCGGTCAACCTGATCTCCGCGCAGATCCATTCGGGCATGATCCAGGCGGGCATCGGCGGCGGCGTCGAATCGATGAGCCGCACTGTCATGGGTTATGACAGTGGCGCCTGGACCGCCGATCCGACCATCGCCTACACCAACCATTATGCGCCACAGGGCATCGGCGCGGACCTGATCGCGACACTGGAAGGATTCAGCCGCGAAGATGTGGACGCCTTCGCGGTCGAAAGCCAGAACCGCGCGGCGCAGGCCTGGGCCGAGGGCCGTTTCAAGGGTGCGATCGTGCCGGTGAAGGACGTGCTGGGCGACGTGATCCTCGATCATGACGAACATCTGCGCCCTGGCACGACGCTGGACAATCTGGCGAAGCTCAAGGCTTCCTTCGAAGGCTTCGGCAAGGCGGGCTTCGAGGCGGTGGTGAAGGACCGTTATCCGGAAATCGAGGAGCTGAACTATGTCCATCATGGCGGCAACAGCTCCGGCATCGTCGACGGCGCGGGTCTCGTCCTGATCGGATCGAAGGAATTCGGGGAAAAGGCGGGCCTCAAGCCGCGTGCCCGCGTGCGCGCCTATGCCAATATCGGATCGGAACCGACCATCATGCTCTCCGCCCCGACGGCGGTCTGCCAGAAGGCGCTGAAGGCCGCAGGCATGGGCAAGGACGACATCGACCTATGGGAACTGAACGAGGCCTTCGCCAGCGTCGTCATGCGTTTCATGAAGGAAATGGACGTGCCGCATGACCGGATGAACGTGAATGGCGGCGCCATCGCCATGGGCCATCCGCTGGGCGCGACCGGCGCGATGCTGGTCGGCACGGTTCTCGACGAACTGGAGCGGCGCGACCTCAATACCGGCGCCATTTCTCTGTGCGCGGCCAACGGCCTGGGCACGGCCTGCATCATCGAGCGCGTCTGAGCGCGAAGCGGAAAGCCAAGAACATGCGACATATGAAGATCGAAAAGGCCGCCGACGGCTTCGCCACCCTCATCCTCGACAATGCGGATGAATCGATGAACATCGTCAACGACGCCTTCATCGCCGACATGGCGGAGGCGACCGCCGCGATTGCCGCCGACGACAGCATCAAGGGCGTGATCCTGACCAGCGCGAAGAAAGCGTTCATGGCGGGCGCGGACCTCAAGCAACTGGTGCGCGGCTACAGCAAGCAGGAGGCCTATGCCTTCTCGCAGAAGGCGACGCAGATGCATCGCGCCATGGAAATGTCCGGCAAGCCCTGGGTCGCGGCTCTGGGTGGGCTTGCGCTGGGCGGCGGTTTCGAACTGGCGCTGGCCTGCCATCACCGCATCCTGGTGGACGATGCCAGGGCGCTGGTCGGCCTGCCCGAAATCAATGTCGGCCTGCTGCCCGGATCGGGCGGCACGGTGCGCCTGGGCATCATCGCGGGCATGAAGGCCGCGCTCGACCTGCTGCTGTCGGGCCGTACGGTCGCGCCCGCCGAAGCGCTCAAGCTCAAGATCGTTGATGAGGTCGTTCCTGCGGACCAGTTGATCGATCGTGCCCGCGCCTGGCTGGCGACCGGACCGGATCCGGTGAAGCCCTGGGACGTCAAGGGCTGGGTGCCCCCGCAGAAGAAGGGCATGACCGTGCCCGAGGACGCGCTGGCCTATACGCTCGCGGCGGCGAACATCGCCAAAAAGGGCTATAACACGCCCGCGCCGCTCGCCATCCTGTCCTGCGTGTTCGAAGGGCTGCAACTGCCGTTCGACAAGGCGCTGACCGTCGAGGGCAAATATTTCGCCAAACTGCTGAGCGATCCGGTCGCCAGCAACATCATCCGTACCAGCTTCATTTCCAAGCAGGCCGCCGAAAAGGGCGCCCGCCGCCCCGCAGGCGTCGCGAAGAGCGAGGTGAAGAAGGTCGGCGTGCTGGGCGCGGGCATGATGGGGGCGGGCATCGCATATGTCTCGGCCAATGCCGGGATAGAGGTCGTGCTGCTCGACCGCGACGTGCCGACCGCGCAGAAGGGCAAGGATTATTCGGCCAAGGTGCAGGGCAAGCTGGTCGAAAAAGGCAAGCTGACCCAGTCCAGGGCGGACGAGGTGCTGGCACGGATCACCCCGACCGACGATTATGCGCTGCTCGATGGCTGCGACATGATTGTCGAGGCGGTGTTCGAGGATATCGGCATCAAGGCCGACACGACCCGCAAGGCGGAGGCGGTGATCCCGGCCGGCGCCTTGTTCGGATCGAACACGTCGACGCTGCCGATTTCCCAGCTGGCGCAGGCATCGAGCCGGCCCGACAAATATATCGGCACCCACTTCTTCTCGCCGGTCGACCGGATGGGTCTGGTCGAGGTGATCCGCGGCAAGCAGACGTCGGACGAGACGCTGGCGCGCACGCTGGACTTCATCGCCCAGCTGCGCAAGACGCCGATCGTGGTGAACGACAGCCGGGGTTTCTACACTAGCCGCGTGTTCCGCATGTTCATCTTCGAAGGTGTGGCGATGGTCGAGGAGGGCATCGAGCCCGCGCGTATCGAGAACGCCGCGAAAGCGGCCGGTTTCCCCACCGGACCGCTGGCGTTGCTCGATGAGGTGACGATGGAACTGCCCGTCAAGATTGTCGACGACGCGGCCGGCACGAAAGGCAACACCTACACGATCGAGCGCGGCCTGCCGGTGTTGCGGAAGATGATCGGCATGGGACGCGGCAGCCGAAAGGCCGGCGGCGGCTTCTATGATTATCCCCAGGGCGCGTCGAAGCATATCTGGAAGGGCCTTGCCGAGCATTTCCCGGTCGCGGCGCGGCAGCCCGATCAGGAGGAGCTGAAGCAGCGTTTCCTCTTCGCGCAGGCGATGGAAACCGCCCGCTGCCTGGAGGAAGGCGTGCTGGAAACGCCGCAGGACGCGGATCTGGGCGCGGTCTATGGCTGGGGTTTCCCGCTTTGGACCGGCGGCACGATCAGCTATATCGACACCGTCGGCATCGAGAATTTCGTGGCGTGGGCGGACGAGCTGGCCTGGAAATATGGCGACCGCTTCCTGCCGTCCGCCTGGCTGCGGGCGAAGGCTGAACGGCGCGAGCCTTTCTATGGCGAAGCCGCGTCCGTCAAGGATCGGGAAATGGCATGAAAAGGCTGATCTTCGAAGCGGAGCATGAACAGTTCCGCGAAAGCGTCATCAAGTTCATGGCTGCCGAAGTGGCGCCGCATGTCGAGCGGTTCCGCGAGCAAGGCATGGTCGACCGGGAACTGTTTCTGAAGGCCGGGGCGCAGGGACTGATCTGCACCTGGGCTGATGAGAAATATGGCGGCGCCGGCATCGACGACTTCCGCTTCGAGCAGATCATCATCGAAGAGAATATGCACCATGGCGACATCGGCTTTTACATCAACCTGCACAATGATCTTGTCGCGCCTTATATAGCCAAGCTCGGCACCGACGAGCAGAAGGACCGCTGGATGCCCGGCATCGTCAGCGGCGAGAAGATCCTGGCCGTGGCGATGACGGAGCCGTCGACCGGATCCGACCTGGCGGGCATCCGCACACGGGCGGAGGATAGGGGCGATCACTGGCTGCTCAATGGGGCAAAGACCTATATCTCCAACGGCATATTGTCTGATCTGGTGGTCGTCGCCGCGCGCACCGACCCCGATGTGAAGCACAGCCTGGGCCTTTTCGTCGTCGAACGGGGGATGGAAGGGTTCGAGCGCGGGCGCAAGCTCGACAAGATGGGCCTCAAGTCCCAGGATACCGCCGAGCTGTTCTTCAACGATGTGAAGGTGCCAAAGGCCAATGTACTGGGCGATCCGGGCCAGGGTTTCGCCTATCTTGCCCGCTTCCTGGCGCAGGAACGGATCGTCGCGGCGATCGGCTTTCTGGCGACGGCGCAGACGGCGTTCGACATCACGCTGGACTTCGTCAAGGAACGCCGCGCCTTCGGCAAACCCATCGGCGCGTTCCAGAATACCCGCTTCAAGATGGCGACGATGCGCGCGGAGCTGGACATGGCGCAGACCTATGTCGACCAGTGCGTGCTTCTGCTCAACGCGGGCGAATTGAAGGCCGAGGATGCCTCTGCTGCGAAGCTGCTGACCAGCGAGTTGGAAGGCCGGGTGATGGACGAATGTGTCCAGTTGCACGGTGGCGCGGGCTATATGAACGAATATCGCATCTGCCGCATGTATACCGATGCGCGGATCAGCCGCATCTTCGCGGGCACGTCGGAGATCATGCGCGAGATCATCGGCCGGTCGCTGGGACTGGATGAGCGCAAGCTTAGTTGACAGGGCGCGCCCAGGCGGGCGAGGGAGAAGTTTGGTTGAAGGTTCTACAGAATAAGGTCGCACTGGTTTCGGGTTCGGGTCGGGGGATCGGCAAGGCGATCGCGCTTAAATTGGCGGGTGCGGGCGCCAGCGTCGTGGTGAATGATCTGGACGCGGTGTTCGCGGACGAGACGGCCGGCGAGATCGAGGCGGCGGGTGGACGCGCGGTCACCTGTATCGGTGACGTAACCGCGCCCGATTTCGCGCAGAAATTCGTCAACGCGGCCATGGATGCCTTCGGCACGATCGACATCGTCATCAACAATGCGGGCTATGCCTGGGATGCGGTGATCCAGAAGACGAGCGATGAACAATGGGCGGCGATGATCGACGTCCACCTGAACGCGCCCTTCCGCATCCTGCGCGCCGCGCAGCCCGTCATTGCGGAAGCGGCCAAGGCGGAAATCGCCGCCACCGGCCGGGCGCAGCGCCGCACCGTCGTCAACATCTCGTCCGTGGCCGGTCTTGGCGGCAATGCGGGGCAGGTCGCCTATGCGGCGGGCAAGATGGGGGTCGTGGGCGTCACCAACACGCTGATGAAGGAATGGGGCCGTTATAATGTCACGGTGAACGCGGTTGCATTCGGTGTCATCATGACGCGCATGACGGCGGGAGAGGCGGGCAAATCCTCCATCACCATGAAAGGCAAGGAGATCAAGGCCGGGGTCAGCCAGGAGATTCTCGACGCGATGGAAAGCGGCATCCCGCTGGGCCGCGCGGGCACACCGGAGGAGGCGGCGGGCGCGGTCTATCTGCTGTGCCTGCCCGAGGCGGATTATATCACCGGCCAGACGATCGTTGCCGGCGGCGGATGGTCGCTTTGAAGGGCCGGCCCTGACCCTCGGTCTCCGTTCGGGCTGAGCCTGTCGAAGGGCTCAGCCCGATCGGGATAGTTTCCGACGGGATTGGGCGATTACTTTATCCGCAACCGACCAAGCCACCATCCACCGGCAGCAGAGTCCCCGTCACATAGCCACCGCCGCGCGAGCAGAGGAAGATGACGGTGCCTGCGATGTCTTCGGGCCTGCCGAGCCGCTTCATCGGGATATGCGACAGCAATGTGGGATCGACGGTGTCTTCTTCACGCATATGGGCGGTCATCTTGGTCGGAAAATAGCCGGGGATGACGGCATTGACCGTGATGTTGCGTGCCGCCAGGTCGCCGGCAAGATCGCGGGTCAGCATGTGGATCGCGGCCTTCGATGCCGCATAGCTATAAGCTTGCAGCTTCTCTGTCTTCACGCCTGCCACCGACCCGATATTGATGATCCGCGCCGGATCGTCGGGGGTGCCCGCCGCGCTGAGTTCGGGCAGCAGTTCCCGCACCAGCGTGAAGGGCGTCTGTACATTGACGCTCATGACGCTGGGCCATGCCTTGTCGGGGAAGCTGTCGATCGCGCCGCCCCAGGTCTTGCCGGCATTATTGACGAGGATATGGCAGGCGCCCAGCGTTTCGCGGAAGTGCGCGGCCAGTTCGACGGCGGCTTCCGGCGTGGACAGGTCGGCGGGTAGCGGCACGCAGCGGCCCAGTGCTGTCATTTCCTCTGCCGACTTTTCACAAATGTCGGCTTTGCGCGAGGTGATGGCCACGGTCGCGCCGACGCGCAGCAACCCTTCGGCGATCATACGGCCGAGGCCCTGAGCGCCGCCCGTGACCAGGGCGACCTTATTGTCCAAACGGAACAGGTCCTGGCTCATTTCTTGTTGGCCTTTCGGCATGAGATGGTCATCGAGGTTCTCCCTGAGTGTCTGCTTTCCTGATGCCGGGATGTCAAAAAAGCGGACCTGTCGGCGGATAGGGTTCCACGCGTCGTTCCATATTTTGCCGCGCCCGAGGCAAAGCTTTCCCTTGCCGAACGGCCTCTCTTGTCTTTATCCTATCCAAAGATAGGAGCGAAAAGCCGCTGTTGCTGGTTGATTGGTCCTCAAAGCCGGGAAACCCGGCGAAAGATAGGAGAGGTCAAATGGCGCTCGTGCCCACGGCGATCGTTGCCCCGCAACCCAGGACGGTTCTGGTAAAACGTACCGCCTTGGACGGGCTGACCCGCAAGGTCGCGGAATCTCGCCTCACCACGATCATTGGGCACGCGGGCAGCGGCAAGACCACGGCAGCTCTCCAATGGTTCGAAAGCCTGAGAAAGGAGGGCCGGCCTGCACTCTGGGTGGCGGTGAGGGCAGGCATCCGCGATCTTCCTTCCTTCCTTCTTGCAGTGAAGGAAGCGGGCAGGGCAGCCGGTCTGGACTGGCCCGCGTTTGACGCGAGCGACGATGTTGACATCTGGCTTGCTCGGCTCGCGGTTCAATATACCGACAAATTGATTCTCATCGTCGATGACGCGCAATTGCTGCCGCCCGATGTCTGGGAATTTCTCAGCGCTCTTGTCGCCGGCGCGCGTGATGCCATCACGACCATTTTGATTTCGCGCGCGGCCATCGCTATCCCGATTTCCCGTATCCGCGCACTCGGTTTCCTGGTGGAAGTGGGCCCGGCCGACCTGCGTTTAGGACCTGAAGAAGCGACCCAGCTGGTATCGCGCGTCGCCGGTATTCCGATCGATGCGGAAGCGATGCGCAAGATCGTCGAGGAAATGGATGGCTGGGCATCCGGACTCGTGATGGCCGGGGAAAATTACCTCTGGCAAAAGGCACGCGGGGGGAACTGGAAGCCGCCTTCGGAAAGCCTGCATGCGGAGCTGACGAGCTATTTTCAGGAGGAGGTCGTCGCCGACCTGCCCGACCGGATCCGCCGCTTCCTGCTCGAAACATCGGTGCTGACGGAACTCACGCCTTCGACTTGCGCGGCGGTCATGGCGGACGAAAGCGCCCGCGAGACCTTGGATATGGTGTATCGTGGCGGCCTGTTTCTGACCGCTGTGGAAGACAAACGGCACAGCTATGTCTATCACCCGCTGTTCCGCAAGATGACCGCGGATTTCATGGCGGAGCGCATGCCCGAACTGGCGGTCGAGCTCCATCGACGCGCCAGTCTTTGTTACGCGGAAAACGGCGATGGCCTCCTGGCGCTACAGCATGCCCAGATGACCAGGGACCGCGAATTCATTGCCGACCGGCTTGATTCCTTGGCGAACAGGATGATCAATGCGGGCTATCTTTATTATATCGATGAACTGGCGACGGACCTGCCCTGGTCGGTGCTGAGCACGCGGCCGATGCTGCTGCTCGCACTGGCATGGCGGCGTACCCGTTCGCTTGCCTATGCGACGGCGGAGCGCTTCATCAACGCGGCCGCTGAAATCGCCGAACGCGAACCCGACAATGTCCTGCTTGGGCATCTGGTTCGGCATCGCCGGCTGGTGCTAGAATCGGCGCGCGACAATCTGCATCTGGTCGAGGCCGATGCAGGGAAATTGCTGCTCGAACTGGGCGATGATCAACCCTATCTTAGCTGCACGCTGGTGGCTCAGCTCATGTCGGCCCGTCGCGAACTGTATCATTTCAATGACATATTGAAGCTTGAAGCTGAAACGAAGCGCGCATTGGCGCGCCCGGGGTCGGAATTTGCCTCGATTGCGCTCAAGGCCACGGTGGCGCCCACGCTGGTGGAACAGGGCAAGACGGCCGTGGCGCGCCAATTCCTTGAAGAAGCGCTGTCCTACGCCGAAGAGCATGTCGGTCGCGGATCGAGCGTTGCCGCGGTGCCGGCGCTTCCGCTGGCGGAACTGCTCTACGATGCGGGAGACCTGGGCCGATCGGCTCAACTGATCGACCAGTATCAGCCGGTCATCCGCCAGTGGGGTCTGGTCGACGAGGTCGCGGCGGGATATATCGTCCGGGCTCGCCTCGCCTGCGCACGGAGCGATATGGCAGAGGCGCTGGCGGGTCTGGAAGAAGCGCATCTCGTTGCCATCGAATGTGGTCTCGACAGGCTGCGGGCGCTGGTCGTTGCCGAACAGGTGCGGGTGCTGGTCAAGACCGGACAGGTTGCCGCGGCCGAGGCGGCGTTGCTGGCCGGCGATATCCGGGTCGATGAGGAACCCGTGCCCACGCTGACGCCCACGAAGAAGAACGAGGCGATCGCGATCGCCTGGATCAGGATAGAGATCCAGCGCCACCATCTCGCGCGGGCGCAGAAGGTGGCGACCCGCTGGTTCGAACTGGCGAAGCGCAACGGCGCGAAGCGATCCATGGTCATATTCTATCTGCTACTGGCGGAAATTGCGGTTCAGCAGGGTGACCGTTTCAAGGCGCGGCGAGCGGTTCGCGGCGCGATCGAGCTTGCCGAACCCTGTGGCTGGATCCGCATCTTCCTGGACGAAGGAGAGGTGATCTGCTCGCTGCTAAGCGAAACCTATGGATGCAAGGCGGATATTGAAACTCCGGCCGATGTCTTCGCATCGCGCATCGTGTCGTTCATCCATGGCGAACCGGTTCTGGAAACCGACGATGAGGATGACGACGTAGCCGACTCCTGCCTGATGTCCGGCATGGCGGACAGGGAAAAAGAGATATTGACGATGGTCGCCGGGGGTTTGCGCAACCGGGAAATCGGTGAACGGCTGGGCCTGACCGAGGGAACGGTAAAATGGTATCTGCAACAGGTCTACGACAAGCTGGGCGTCCGGCGCAGGTCGCAGGCCGCATTGCGGGCCAAGCGGCTGGGTCTGTTCGTGTAAGGGATGGGGCGCCTATCTAAAAGCAGGTTCTCCTCCGCAACCTCTCGCCCATGCAGCATCGCGATCTGCCATGAAGCGAGGATAGCCCGTGACACACTGCGCCCAAGGACCGCTGGCGGGTATCCGCATCATAGAGATTGACGCGATCGGTCCGGTGCCACTGGCGGCGATGATCCTGGCGGACATGGGGGCGGACATCATCCGTGTCGCGCGTGCCGCCAGCGCCGGTGTGGGCGCATGGGAGGATGTGGGCGGCGACATTCTTCACCGTAGTCGCAATGTCGTGCATATGAATTTGAAGGATGAGCGCGACGTTGAAAGCCTGCTCCTGCTGATCGAACAGGCCGACGCGCTGATCGAGGGGTTCCGACCCGGCGTGATGGAGCGGTTGGGCGTGGGGCCGGACGTCTGTCTGCAGCGCAATCCCCGGCTCGTCTATGGTCGCATGACCGGATGGGGCCAGTCGGGTCCGCTCGCTCTGCGCGCCGGGCACGACCTCAACTATCTGTCGATCACCGGCGCGCTTCACGCCATGGGCACCAAAGATTCCCCGCCGCCGGTTCCGCTCAATTTGGTGGGCGACTATGGCGGCGGCGCGATGTTCCTGATCGCAGGGCTGCTGGGGGCGATCCTGTCGGCGCGGCGGACGGGCGAGGGGCAGGTCGTCGATGCCTGTATCAGCGATGGTGCGGCGTCGCTGATGAGTCTCTTCTACGCCTGGGCGCCCAAGGGCCTTTGGCAGGACGCACCCGCCTTGAACCTGCTGGATGGCGCCGCGCCCTTTTACCGCTGCTATCGCTGTGCGGATGGGCGGGACGTGGCCGTGGCTTGTCTGGAACCGCAATTCTTCGCGCAGATGGTGCGAGGACTGGGGCTGGAGGATCGTGGTTACGACCAGAATGACCGCTCCGGTTGGTCCGCGATGGAGGCGGACTTCGCCATGACCTTCGCCACCCGCTCGCGCGATGAATGGGCGGCGCTGTTCGCCGAGAGCGACGCCTGCGTGACGCCGGTTCTGTCCATGACGGAAGCCCCGCTGCATCCCCATAACCGTGCGCGGGAAAGCTTTGTCCAGCGCGGCGGCATCGCACAACCCGCGCCCGCGCCCCGCACTCTGGGCACGCCGCCGTCCATCAGCGAACCGGGGTTGCTATCCATGGCAGAGGCGGCTGCGCGCTGGGGGGCATAAGGCGACCGGCCCCGGTATCTACCCGCGCAACGGCACGTCACGTCGTGGAATTGCGGTGCAAAGGCCGTTCCCTCCTTAGGATAGGCGCGCTGCCACGGGCGCACGCCGTAACAGGGGGTGAAAAAGCGAAGTATTTGATAGGAGCAGCAGGATGTCTGTCGATTTCTATTCCGATTATTCGATGACGATCGATGGTAAGGCCGTGGGCGCTTTGGCCAACTTCGAAGCCTATAATCCCGCGACCGAGGCCGTCATCGCGACCGTGCCCGACGCATCGAAAGCGCAACTGGACGAAGCTGTGGCGTCCGCCAAGGCAGCTTTTCCGGCCTGGAGTTCGCGCCCGATCGAGGAACGTCAGGCGCTGGTGGCGAAGATCGGCGACGTGCTGACCGCCCATGCGGAGGAATTTTCCCGCCTGCTGACGCTGGAACAGGGCAAGGCGAAGGCCGGCGCCGATTGGGAAGTCGGTGGTTCCGCTGCCTGGTGCGGCGGCATCGCGTCCCAGTCGCTCCCCACGACGGTGCTCGAAAAGGATGACGAGCGCATGGTCGAGATGCGCCATGTGCCGCTGGGCGTCATCGGTGCGATCACGCCGTGGAACTTTCCGATCCTGCTGGCGATCTGGAAGATCGCGCCGGCGCTGGTCGCGGGCAACACGATGGTTCTCAAGCCCTCGCCCTACACACCGCTCTGCACGCTAAAGCTGGGCGAACTGCTGCGGGACGTGCTGCCAGCGGGCGTCCTGAACGTTATATCGGGCGGCAACGACCTGGGCGCCTGGATGACCGAACATCCCGGCATCGCCAAGATCGCCTTCACCGGCTCCACCGCCACGGGTAAGAAGGTGATGGCGTCCGCCTCCTCGAACCTCAAGCGCGTGACGCTGGAACTGGGCGGCAACGATCCCGCCATCGTCCTGCCCGACGTCGATCCCAAGCAGATGGCGAAGGAATTGTTCTGGGCCGCGTTCCAGAACAGCGCGCAATTCTGTTGCGCGGCCAAGCGGCTCTACATCCATGACGACATTTATGATGCGCTGCGCGATGAGCTGGTTGCCTATGCGCGCACGGTGAAGGTCGGCGACGGCCTGCAACAGGGCACCGATCTGGGCCCGATCCAGAACAAGATGCAGTTCGAAAAGGTAAAGGATCTGCTGGCCGATGCCAAGGCGAACGGCCTCAACGCCGTATTGGGGGGCGATGTGCCCGAAGGGCGGGGCTATTTCGTGCCCGTCACCATCTACGACAATCCGCCCGAGGATTCGCGTGTCGTCAAGGAAGAAGCGTTCGGTCCGGTGCTACCGCTACTGCGCTTTAACGATATTGACGATGTCGTCGCCCGCGCCAACGATACCGACATGGGCCTGGCCGCGTCGGTCTGGTCGGCGGACGCGGACCTTGCCCGCTCCATCGGCGAGCGGATCGAGGCGGGGGTGATCTGGATCAACGAAATCCACACCTTCTCCCCGCACGCAGCCTTTGGCGGTCATAAACAGTCGGGCATGGGCGTGGAAAACTCGCTGGAGGGGCTTGCCGAATATACCAACACGCAGACCGTGGTAACGCGACGGTCGCCTGTCGTGACGATCGCCTGAGGCGGCCGATGCGGCAGCTGGCCCGGCACGCAAGGGGGGGGCGGGCCATTTTCGTCACAGGACTTCGCGCGTCAATCAGATAGGGCAGAGCGCGGCCTGTCAGCTCGCCGGCACCCTCACCGCCCCTTCTGTCGGGGGGTAGCCCGCCAAGTGTACATCGCGCCGGGCAAAGCGCCAGCGATCCTTGTCCCGCACCAACCACTCATGGAACCGGCGATCGTCCAGCAGAAAGCCGTAGAGGATTATCAGGCGGCGGATATCCGCTTCGTCCGAATGCCGCGTACGGATCTGCTGCTCCCGCACTATTCGACCTTGAGTCCGGAAATGATTTCCAGGAAGCTTCCGTCCGGATCCTTGAAGCAGACCATGGCTAGCGGATCGCGAGTTGGCGTCGTCAGCCACTGGAGCGGCGTCACGAATTCGACATCCATTGCCTTCAGCCGCTCATAAACCGGATCGATATCGTCGACCACGAAGGCGACACGGCAAATCCCGACATTGTTCAGCGTCGGATAGGGTTCGCCATAGGTCGGAGGATCAACGAACTGAACAATGTCCAGAAACGGTTCATGGGGCTCGTCGCCCAGCCGCATGAAGGCCATCCGCACCTTTCGCGTTTCGACTCCGACGACCGCACCAGCGATCGGATCATCATGCGTGAATTCGAAAAATTTGTGCAGGCCAAGCTTTTCATAGAAGGCCACCGACACATCCAGATCGCGAACGCAGATGACGGTATGGGATAGTCGTCCCAGCATATGTCATTCCTCTCCCGTCGCGCATCGCGCGTTATTTTTTCGGTCCCGCACCGCGGGGTCCGGCTTCGGTCAGGAAACCAGTTCTCTCAGCTTGTAGCGAATGATCTTGCCCGATCCGGTGCGGGGAATTTCCGTAACGATATGGATCACCTGCGGCACCTTGTAGGACGACAGGTGCGCCCGGCAATGGTCGATAACCACTGCCTCGTCGAATTCCTTGTCGCGTGGGATGATGAACAGGCCGGGCACTTCACCCAGATGGGCGTGGGGCAAGCCGACCACCGCGCAGTCCAGTACAATGTCGAGCGTCTGCACGACTTCCTCAATTTCGGCCGGCGCGATATTCTGGCCGCCTCGGATGATGAGCTCCTTGATCCGCCCCGTGATCGTCAGGAAGCCGTTGGCGTCCGCACAGGCAAGGTCGCCCGAATGATACCAACCATCGCGCAGGGCCTTGGCGGTTTCCTCCGGCTTGTTCAGATAGCCCGCCATGACACTGGGGCCCCGCACGATCAGTTCGCCTTCCTCGCCCGGTGCGCAGTCCTTCAGGGTGACCGGGTCGACGATGCGCACGGCCAATCCGTGAATCGGCAGGCCGCAGGACCCCATGATCCTTCCGCCAGTGGCGCTGTTCATCGTCACCATCGTTGCGGTTTCGGTGATGCCGTATCCGTCCAGCAGCGGGACGCCGAAGTTCGCTTCAAACTCCGCATTGGCGGTGCCGGCCATGATCGCCCCAGCCGTCACGCAGGCGCGGATACCCGGCAGCGTGACCTGACCGTTTCTGGCGGTGTCGAGCAGATAGTGGAAAATCGTGGGCACGGCGGGGAAGATGGTGAAGTCGCCGGAACCGAGCAGATCGACGGCTTCCCGGGTCGAATATTTTTCCATCAGATGGATGGAGGCGCCTGTCGCCAATATGGAGATGACGGTCAGGTTCAGCGCATAGCTATGGTAGAGCGGCAATGGCGAGAGCAGCTTGTCCTGATCATTCAGGCCCAGGATCGGCGACCAGCAGGCGGCCGTAACCCACAACAGGTTGCGCAGCGATAGCTGCACGCCCTTGGGCTGGCCGGTGGTGCCGGACGTGTAGACGATGAACGCCGTTGCATCGATGTCCAGTGGGTCGCGCGCGGGAGCAGGTGCGGGGCTTTGGCTCCAGTTGTCGAAGGAGGCATCGCCTTCTTCCGCCGGACCTGTCGGTACGACCAGCAGATCGATCTTCGCGGTTGCGGCGATTGTCCTGACAGTCGTGGCGATCGCCGCCGTCGTGATGACGGCGCGGCACTTCGCATCGGTCAGCCGGTAGAGGATTTCGCTCTCGCTGGCCTCGATACTGATCGGCACAGCGATGCCGCCCGCGCGCACGATGCCAAAACAGGATTCGACCCAGTTGACCGAGTTGGGCAGCAGGATCGCCACGCAATCCCCGCTCTGGACACCGTTGTCGGCGAGATGTCCGGCCAGATTGCGGGTCCGGTGTTGCAGGTCGCCATAGGTCACGCCCCGGGTCGCATCCTGATATGCGATTTTGGTCGCGGCCTTGGCCGCCTGTCGACCTAGCAGATCGCCGATCGGCGCAATCAGGTCCAACTGGAACATAGTCTCTCTCCCCGACGGTCGCCGCCCTTTTCGCGGCGGCGACCCCATTTTTCTGTTGTTCAGCCCTTGGCCGCCGCCAGCACCCGACGTTCCATCGTGTAACGATCGGTGACGGCGTGGACCTTGGCGATCTCGCCATTTTCGACATAGGCGATGCCGGTGGCATAGAGCGACGCGCGGGTGCCTTCCTGGCCGGCCAGCGCCGGCAGGCCGCCGGCATAGGCGCCGTCGATGGCAACCTGGAAGGCGACCCGCTTACCCGCCGAGAGAATGTCGACGATCCTGGCGCTTTCATCGCTGAACAGTACGCGGTCGATGGAGGGCGCGACGCCCTCATCGTCCAGACTGCCGATCGCGCTGCGCAGCAGGCCGCCTTTTTCGATCCAGTCAGTGACGATCCGCTCATTTTCGGCGCTCGGCTTTTCGACCGGCACGGTCCAGGGTGCGTAGGCGGCCTGATCGATCGGGTCGGGCAGCTTGCTGTTGAGCTGACGGCGGCGGCCATAATAATCCTGCTCGATCCGGCATTCCGTCAGCCGCTCGCCATTCCAGCGATAAAGGCTGACGCCGTGCCAGGCGGTCGGGGTGTCATATTGCAGGGAATGACCATGTTCGCTGAAGAACATGGCGCAGCGATCACCGTTCGAAAAGAAATCATGCACGGTGAAGCCCAGGCCCGGATAGGCTTTGAACTGACGGTCGGCGGCGGGCTTGTAGGCTTCCTCACGGCCGGTGAAGACGTGCTCGCCCATATAGAATGTATAGTCGTCGGCCATGATCTTGTCGGCGACGCTGAAGTCATGGGTCGCCGTATAGGCGAAGCAGTATCTCTGCATCAATTTGCTTAAGGGGTCCAATTCACATTCCCTTCGTGATTTGAAAAGTCTCGGGTCATTTTCGTGCTGCCGTTGCCAATGAAGCAACGGGCATCTCAACATCGGATGGCATGACGCCGGGGTGGGCGTGCGCGCACCTTTCCGACGATAGGCGACGAGGATCGTCAGCCGCCAGCCATCCGCCGCAACCGCTCCAGCAGCGTCTCGGCAAAGGCGTCATTCTGATCGCCGGTGAACATATGGCCGACACCATGGGCGACCACGACCTCCAGTTGCGGCGTCAGCTTGCGGAACAGGGCGACGCTTTCATCGGTGACGATGCTGGAAAGCTCCGCCCGGACCAGAACAACCGGATCGCGCAGCCGGCGGGCGGCGGCCAGCAGAGCCTCTCCCTCCGATGGCGGATGGAGGAATTCGGGCCTCACCGTCGCCGGGTCCCAGCGCCAGTAGAGCCGCCCGTCCTCGCCCCGGCGCATCGCCGCGAGCAGGCCCGACGTGTCGGCGATCCGTTCGCGGCCCAGGTGACGGGAGAGTGCGTCCGCTGCAGCATCAGCGTTGCGAAATCCATTCATGCTCGCAGCGAAAAAGGCGCGGATTTCATCAACCCCCTTATCGCGCAGCGCTGGGGCGACATCGGCAAGCATGATCAGCGCGACGCGGCCCGGCCTGCGCGATCCGCCGACCAACGCCGATTGTCCGCCGCGCGAAGCGCCGGCAAGTACGACCGGCCCCTCCAGCCGATCGATCAGTGCCTCCACATCGCGCGCATAGGCGTCGAGCAGATAGTCTCCGTCCGTTGCCCAATCGCTCTCGCCGTGCCCGCGCAGATCGACCGCGATCGCCTGGTATCCTGCCGCGCCCAGCAGTTGTGCCGGGCCGCGCCAGGACCGGTGACTCTGCCCGCCGCCGTGAAAGAACAGCACCGGCTGCCCCGATGTTGGGCCATAGATGTCGGCCGCCAGCGACAGGCCGTCGCCGAGCAGGCGCACTTGGTGAAGGGGTGTAGCCCTTTTCATGCGTCCATGATGGCGACCGCTTCCCCGCCGTAACCTACCCAAAGAAAGGTCATAATCCACCCGGGTCCATGGAACGACGAAATTGCTGGCGTCGGATTCGCCGTTCCCACCGATACTCGTCGCAAGATAGGTTTTGGGCGCGGCGGCTCCGATAGATTGGCGTCAAGAGTTTTGAATGGGGGTCGTCCGCGCCCTCGGGAAGGGAAGTGAGGGGTGAACAAGGAGAAAGGTGGTGCTCTGGTTCTGGGCGGCACGGGGGGGCTGGGAAGCGCTATCGTCCGCCGTCTGGCCCAGGATTGGGATCACGTCGACTTCACCTATCGGTCAAGCGAGGCGAAGGCGAAGGCGCTGTGCGAGGAGCTTGGCGGGATCGCCGATGTTGCGTCCCACCGGCTCGATGTCGCCGATGAGCAGACGTTGGCCGAGATCGTCCGGTCCGCCCACGCACGCAGCGGGGCGCTGCGGGCGGTGATCTTTTCCTCCGGCGTCCACATCCCGCAGATTCATGTGTCGAAATTGCAGCCCGGCCAGTGGCATGAGGCCGTGCAGGCGGAACTGATGGGATTCATTGCCCTCGTCCGGCAGGTCCTTCCCGTGTTGCGCGAGACGCGCGGGAGCATCGTCAATATCGGATCGGTCGCGCCGCACTGGTTCGTCGTTGGCGATGCCCTGTCCGCCGTTCCCAAGGCGGGATCGGAAACGCTCTGTCGCGCCGTCGCCAAGGAGGAAGGGCGGTTCGGCGTGCGCGCCAATACGGTCGCGCCCGGCATCATGGAGGTCGGCATCGGCGGCGCGCTGATGAACACGATCTACAGCGACGAAATCTGGCAACAGGCCAGGAAAAATACGCCGCTACGCCGTTTCGGTAGCGGCGAGGATGTCGCCGGCATCACTGCCTTCCTGTGTTCGAGCGAGGCAAGTTTCATTACGGGGCAGACAATCATCGCCGACGGTGGTTTATCTCTGTGACCTCATTCGGGGTGAGCTCTTGCAACTTGGGAGACGGAAAATGACTGATCTGAACACGCTTCTGGCCGAGCGCGCGTGCCAAAGGCTGATGCTGGACTATTGCGAATGTGTCGACACGCGTCAGTTCGAACGGTTGGTGTCGCTGTTCGCGCGGGACGGGGTACTCAACCGCACCGACACGGGCGAGATCAAGGGCCATGCCGCGATCGGCGCCTTCTTCGACAAGCTGACGACCGATCCGCTGATCCATGCGGCGACCAACCTGCTGGTGACTGTCACCGGCCCTGAAACCGCCGAAGCAGTGTCCTATGTCACCGTCTATCGCAGCTATCGCCAGAATGCGACGGGCCAGCCCAAGCTGGAGGCGCCCTATGTCGTCGCGAAATATGTCGACAAGTTCGTGGTCGAGGATGGCGAATGGAAGATTGGCTACCGCGACACAATATTTGCAGCCAAGGAATAAAACATGACTTCTGCGCTGGATCTCCATGCGAGACCCAATACTATCGGCCATTCCATCTTGCAGGCCGCGCAAAAATGGCCTGACCGGACTGCCTTCATCTTGGGCGACCGTCAGGCCAGCCATGCCGAATTCGCGCGCCAGACGATCGCCTGTGCGCGAAACCTGCTGGCGCTGGGGATCCAGCCGGGAGAACATATCGGCATATTGATGCCCAACAGTTGGGAATATGCCATCCTTGTCGGCGCCATCAACATGATCGGCGCCTGTGCGGTCGTTCTCAATGCGCGCTATCGCGGCGAAGACCTGCAATATGTCTTGCGCCACGCAGAAATCACGGAGCTGTTCATTACTGGCGCGGCGCGTCCGCATCTGGACCTTCGCGCGCTGCTGTGTAGTCAGTTCCCGGAACTCGGCAAATGGCGCGCCGGCGAAGAATTGCGTGTGGAGGCTGCACCGCGGCTTCTCAGCGTATTTCACTTTAACGCGCGCGATGAGGACAAGTGGCCGACCGAAGTCGAATTCGAAAAGGGGGGCCTCAACATTTCGAATGAGATGCTGGCCGAGCGTGTTGCGGCGGTTTCGCCCGATGACACCGCGATGATCATCTTCTCATCGGGCACCACGGCGCAGCCCAAGGCGTGCATGATCAGCCATGGCGTGGTCGAGGAGGTGGCGGGGGCGATTGCGGAGCGTCTGGAACTGGCCGAGGAGGATGTTTTCTGGGATCCACTTCCGCTTTATCACCTGTCGTCGCATCTGCCGCTCAACGCCTGCCGCCTGGTGGGCGCGACCTTCGTATGCCAGACTCATTTCCAGGCCGGCCCCGCTCTAGAGGAAATAGCTCGCACCGGGGCGACCATCTGCTATTCGGCTTTCCCGGCGCTGACCGCGGCCATGATCGACCATCGCGATTTCAAGCGCCATAACCTGTCACGCCTGCGCCTGATGATCAATATCGGCGCGCCCGATTTGCTGCGCAAATTTGCCGAAGCCATTCCGCAGGCGACGCAGATCGGTTGCTATGGCCTTACCGAAAGCGGCGGCATCAGCGCTATGGCCAGCCCACACGACACGCTCGACCAGCGGGTCGAACGCGTCGGCAAGCCTCTGCGCACGCATCGCATCCGCATCGTAGACCCGGAAACGCTCGAAGAACTGCCCACCGGCGTAAAGGGCGAAATTCAGATCGCGGGCCCTCTCTTTTCCGGCTATTTCAAGGATGAGGAGCAGACGGCCAAGACGATGCTGCCCGGCGGGTGGCTCCGCAGCGGGGACACCGGCTGGATCGATGAGGATGGCCAACTTGCCTATGGCGGTCGCATCAAGGACATGCTGAAGATCGGCGGCGAGAATGTCGCGGCAGTTGAGGTCGAGGGCTTCCTGTCGCGCCACCCCAAGATCAAGATGGCCCAGATCATCGGCGCGCCGGATGACCGGTTGGTAGAAGTTGTAGCCGCCTATATCGAGCTCAAATTCGGCGAAACCATGTCAGAGGCCGAAGTCATAGAATATTGCGCAGGCAATATCGCGAGCTACAAAGTCCCCCGCTATGTCCGTTTTGTCACCGAATGGCCTATGAGCGCAACCAAAATCCAGAAGTTCAAACTGTCCGAGAGCTTCGTTCCAGATGGGAAGATCGATGTCGGGGCCTATATGGGGAAGAAATAACGACGCGCTCGATAGCATGATTTTCCGGGAAGGTGCATGGAAGGTCAAATAATTGAAAAGGAGCAGGATCGATCATGGAAAAGAGCATATTTTTTTTCAGGAAACATCCTAATAGGACGACTGAGAACTTTGTCCATCACTACATCAACAACCATGCGCCACTGGGGAAAAAGCTGACGCAAGGGCTTCGCGGTTACACCGTCAACATCGTCGATGGTGACGGATTTCCTGCTGCCGTCACAGAGCATTGGGTCGTACCTGATGTCATGCATCTACTGACGCCCGCTCAGGCCTATAAGTCGATGGAGGATTTCCAGCAGGTGCTGGTGGACGACCAGTCACTGTTCAGCGGTTTCGAACTTTATGTCGTCACCGAGGAGAACATCATGGTTGCCGGAACGCCGATCGATTCCGCGCTGGAGCAGCGGACGCCCGGCATCAAGTTGATCCAGACCTTTGCTGACGCTGACAATGTGCCGCCGCCGCATTCCCGCGCATGCAGGGTCGTGGACAATCTGGTCGCCCACCAGCTTGTCATGACCGACAGCTATGACTGGGAAAAGGTGGAATCGGCTGCCCGGATCATCCGCATGTCCTGGTTCCCCGACATGGAGAGCGTGGGTGAGGATACTGGCGACGCATTGTACGCTAGCGAATATTGTTTCATCGGCGCACCATCCTCTTGGGGAGGATCGTGACCATGCGGCCCCATGGATGAAAGGTGAGGTGGGTCGCGTCCTCGCGGTCATATCGCGCTCGGCACATGACGCTGGGGGCTATCTGACCGGTCGGAAGTGTGGTCGGGCAGAAGCCTAACCGGACTGACCCCATATCGCGCCCGCCTCGCCACATTCCCACAGCGTCGTCTCGCGATGCTCATAGATGCGCCATCCGCTTTTCGTCCGTCGGGCGCGGCTGTCATAGCGTCCTCCGACAGTGAAAAGAGGCACCTTGCCGCCGGCAAAATCCGCATCGCGTGGCCAGTGCTGCGCCAGCAGCAGGCAGGAATAGGCCGCGTCATCGCCCTGTATATCGAAGGTGAAATTGGTAAACTGATGCGTACACTGCATCGGTTCCTGCATCTGCGCCCAGAAGATCGAAAACTCGTCCCAACCGCGCATGAGCTGGCCCTCGCCGCCGATCGGATCATAGCGCCAGGTGGCGCCTTCGGTGAAGCAGGAGCGCATCAGGTCCGTGTCGTAAGTATCGACGGCGCGACCATAGCGGACTTTAAGGTCGTAAATCTGCTCTCGATCGGTCAATCCTGAAACAGTCATGGAAGCGCGCTTCCTTCTTCATAACATGATGTGGCGGCCCCAAACCATCTGGCGACAGTTTGGCGACCGCTCCTTTGGTGATCCGGAAATTTCTACACAACCGGCAAGACCGAGACGATCAGGCGTCTCGGAGGCTATCTGCTCGGGAATATTTGCCTCGGCCGAACATGCGATCCCACTGATCTTCGGTCAAAGGATAGCTACTCATGGGGGCCTCCAGATCTATATCACCCATCGCCTTGAATGAGCGATCCACAGCCGGCCGAGCGGCGATCTCTTCCATCCAACGCCCGATATTGGGATAATCGGCGCGATTCATGCCCGTTACCTTGACATAGTGAAGCGTCGGGAAAGTCGCCATATCCGCGATCGTATATTCGTCGCATGCCAGGAAACGGCTTTCGCCGAGACGTTTTTCCACAACGTCATAAAGGCGAAGCACTTCTGTTGCATAGCGATCGTGACCATGCTGCTGGTTCTGAACACGACGGCTGAAATAGACATATTGACCGAACATCGGGCCGATACCCGACATCTGAAACATCAGCCACTGCATGGTGGCATAGCGTTTCTTAAGATCGGTAGGATAGAATGCTCCGTGCTTTTCTGCCAAATAGTAGAGAATTGCGCCAGACTCGGCTAACGGCAGCGGGCTACCGTCAACACCTTCACTATCGATAATCGCTGGAATCCGGCCGTTCGGGTTTACCGCACGAAATTTCGGATCATCCTTGTCGTTGACGATATCAAAATAATTATGCTTATACTCTAGACCTAGTTCCTCCAGAGCAATGACGACCTTCATAACATTGGGCGTGTCGCCACCAAATAGTTCAATCATCCTTTGCTCCTATTATGGCCCGCTTATTGCCGATTTCGGCTTGAGTACCGCTTGACGGTATTGCGCATGCCATATACCTGAACCTATCTTTCAGCTAGTATTCAGTCGTCGATAATCGCGCCCCGTTGTTTGTCGCGCATGACAACACGACCATTCCCGGCATGGACGGTACACAAAAACATCGTGTCAGGCCTGAGCCTAACCACATCTGCGCCGCATAAGCGGGGGAGGGCCATCCGTCCCTCCCGCCTGTCATTTACGCGGCCAAGGCGATCGGTACGCGACGCAGGGCGCGGCGCTCCCCGGCGGGGAAATCGTTGCGTGCATGCTGGAGATGCAGATTGTCCCAGATGATGAGGTCGCCTGCTTCCCATTTGTGCACATAGTCGTCGCCGCGGCTGTCGACATAGTCCAGCAACTGGTCCAGCAGTTCGTCGCTCTCCTTCTTGTCCAGGCCAATGATGTCGGTCGTGAACAGGCGGCTCAGGAACAGCAGTGGCGTGCCGCTTTCGGGGTGATGCCAGACAAGCGGGTGGATGTAGGTGTCGGCATTGTCGCTCAGATGCTCTGCATCTGGCCGCTTGTCTCCGCGATTAACGCTGTAGTCGTAGACGTGCCGGGCCGACAGGTCCTTGATTCTTTCCTTGAGACTGGCCGGCAGGCCCTGATAAGCGGCGGCCGCGTTGAAGAAGCGGGTTTCACCGCCCTGTCGTGGCGCTTCGATCGAATAGAGCGAGATGCCCTTGAGCGGCTTTGCCAGGAACATGTGGTCCGAATGATAGAAAAGCTCGCCATTGGGCAGGCGGCCGTCGGTATGGACGTTGGAGATGTAAGTGAATTGTTTGCCGTCCTTCATCAGCGCATCGCCGCCCGAAATCGGGCCGATTGCCTTGACGATGTTGAGATGCTGGTCCTCGTCCACGCCGGCATTGCGGAAGAGAAGAAAATGATGATTGTCAAACAGAAGCTTGACGGCTTCCTTGCCTTCGGCATCCAGATTGCGCGGGTCAAGGCCAATGATCTCGACGCCGAACGAGGATGAAAGCGGTTTTGCATGAATACTCATCGTCGATCTCCCAAAACTAAGGTGTTCAGATATTCGCCGCGTCGGAAAGCAACAGGCGCAGTTCTCGCTTCAAAATCTTCCCCGACGGATTTTTCGGCAGGCTTTCGACAAAGGCGATGTCCTTGGGGCGTTTGAACGGGGCCATGTCCTTGCAGACGTGCAAAATGTCCTCGCTGGTCGCGGAACTGCCTGTCTTCAATACGACGGCGGCGCAGACCCGCTCCACCCATTTGGCGTCGGGCAGGCCAACCACCGCAACTTCATCCACAGCGGGATGCTTGTAGATGGCTTCTTCCACCTCGCGCGATGCGACATTCTCACCGCCCGAATTGATCATGTCCTTCTTACGGTCGACGATCGTGATATAGCCCTTGTCATCCATCACGCCGAGATCGCCGCTGTGGAACCAGCCCCCCTCGAAGGCCGCTGCGGTCTTTTCTGGGTCGCGATAATAGCGCATCAGGAGTTGCGGAGAGCGATGGACGATCTCGCCCACCGCGCCTTGCGCCACGTCGTGCATGTCGTCGTCGACCACGCGTGTTTCGACGAACAGCACTGGCCGACCGGCGGAAGCGGGCCGCTCCTCATGTTCTTCAGGCCGAAGCGCGGTCGCCAGCGGACCGATCTCGCTCTGGCCATAATAGTTCCAAAAGCGTAGCCAGGGCAGTTGCTCCTGCATCCGATGGATGACCTCTGTCGGCATGATCGAGGCGCCATAATAGCCCTTGCGCAGGGAGGATAATTTCTGCGGATCGAAACCGGGATGACCCAATATGCTGATCCAGACCGTCGGCGGCGCGAAGAAGGAAGTGGCGCCGGCCGTCTGGATCGTTTCGATGACTTCGCCAATGTCGACGCGATCGAGAATGATGTTTTCGCTGCCGAGGAACAAAGACGGTATCAGGAAACAATGAAGCTGGGCGCAATGGTAGAGTGGCAGCGCGTGGACGACGACATCGCTTTCCAGATATTCACCTACGGCGATGCAGCTCAGATATTGATGGACCAGTCCCTGGTCCGAGAGCAACGCACCCTTGGGTGCGGATTCTGTGCCGCTGGTATAGGCGATCTGCGCCGGTCGCGGCAGTTCCGTCGGTTCGCGCTGATCTTCGGCAAAGTCGAAGGGTTGGAACGACTGTGGCGCCCTCAGCGGCAGGCAATCGACGTGCGGACCGGTGGCCGCGACGGCGGCCTGCGCGACGGCTGAAAATTCATCGTCCGTCAACAACAGCCGCGGGGCGCTGTGATTGAGGATATAGGCCACCTCATGTTCCCGCAGCATGAAGTTTATCGGTACGTGGATCGCACCCAGATATTGGACAGCGAGATAGCCGATTGCGTAGGCGTCACTGTTGCGCCCCAGAAATGCGACGCGGTCGCCCGCATGAACGCCCTGACGGGTCAGTTCATCGGCAAAGGCAACCGCGGCCGCAACCAACTGCCCATATGTCCAGCTACGATCAACAAAACGAATAGCCACTGCGCCGGGTGCGCGTCGGGCACTGCGCACGACGCCTCTGAAAATCGCATTCGGTTCCCCGGCCATGTCCACTCCTGTGTCGTTTTTTTAGTGGCTTTTCGTTTTGTTCAAGGTTGGAGACTGGCCCGCTTATGGAACCGGCAGGCCATTCTCGCGGCGGACCGCCATGATGCGCTCATATTCTTCCATGTAGCCCGGACGCGCTTCGGAACATTCCATCTGATAGGTATCAACACGCAGCGGATGGCCGCCGCGCGACGACAGCGTGGCGTACCAGAGCGGCTCGTCCGAATTGTTGCGCATCTGGTGCGAAGCGTGCGGCGGAATGAAGGCAGCATCGAACTTTTCGACATTATAGTCGGCAAATTCCGTCCGCACCTGGCCCTTGCCCTGATAGACCAAGTACCAGCACTCATACGGGCCTTCATTCTCGGGCAGGTGGCTGTGGAAGCCTTCCGACTGGCCGGGCTGGAGGCAGGAAATGCAGAAAATGTTGAACCAGTCCGATGAGTCGCGAACGTCGTAGAACCACCAGGGGCGGTGCGTCGCACCGATTTTGTTCTCGTGCCACTGCACGGGGTAGGTGTCCGCGAAGCGGAAAAGCTTGATTTTGGGGCGCTCGCCTTCCGGCGCAGCCGCGGGATTCTTGGGAGTGATCAGTTCAGGCAAGATTTCTCTCCTATCATCGGTAGCACATATCAAATATTACATGTAATCGGAGGTGAGTCAATCGGGGATCGTTGGCTGCGAGCGTTTCGGCCAGATACGCCATTCATGACCAAGCCGAACGTAGGTTCCAAAGTTCTGATCGGGTATAACAGGCGTTGTGCAAGCGATCCCGACAGTCGATAAGTGCGGTGCAGCCGCCGGCGATTTGAATAAAGCACGGAGAGGATGTCGACTGTTATCTGTCACAATTTTCAATATGGGAGCTAATTCGTGAGTGGACGCAGTATCATTGTAACGGGTGCTTTTGGGGTTTTGGGCCGCGTCGTGGCAGCCGCCTTCGCCAATCAGGGCGACAGGGTCGCGCGAGTCGATTTCGCACCTGTTGCCCCGGACAGCTTTGAGCGGGGCTTGGATTTCGCAGGGATTGATCTGACCGACTCCGCTATGGCTGAGCGCGCGGTGGCTGACGCGGCGGACGCGCACGGCGGCGTAGACGTCCTCGTGAATGTTGCTGGAGGTTTCACCTGGCAGACGGTTGAAGAGGGCGGGGCTGAGGTCTGGGAGAAGATGTTCACCATGAACCTTCGCTCCAACATGACGATCACCAAGGCGGCGCTTCCCATGCTAAAACGCTCGCCCGCAGGCCGGATCGTCAATATCGGGGCTGAGGCAGCCGTCCAGGCGGGCGCGGGCATGGGCGCCTACGCCGCGTCCAAGGCTGGCGTACATCGGTTGACCGAGGCGTTGGCGGCTGAACTGGCGGGCAGCGGCGTCACGGTCAATGCGATACTGCCCAGCATCATCGATACACCGGCCAATCGGGCCGACATGCCGGACGCGGATACTGCACAATGGGTGCAGCCACAGGCGATAGCAGATGTGATCCTGTTCCTTGCCTCGCCTGCGGCTCGTTCGATCAGTGGAGCATTGCTCCCCGTGACGCGCGGCCAGTCCACCTGATTTGACGTCGGCCCGGCAGGAATAATACTCTCCTGGCGTTAGAGATCTTGGCGAGATATTGACATAAAATTACATGTAATATATGAAATCAGGGTGCTATAGGATGTTTTGGCAAGCTTGAGCCGGGCATCTGTTTCTGTCGCATCGCCGTGCGCGTGTAATCTGAACAAGGATGAGGATATTTTCGATATGACAGAGTTGATGGTGGAGGATCGGACAATCGTGGCGCGCGATGTCACGGAGGCAGAGCGCGAATTTTTTTACGAGCATGGCTGGGTCAAGCTGCCGCAGCTCATCAGCGCGGAAGATGCCGAGTTGTTGCGGTCGGAAGCGCAGCGGCTGATGATGGGTGATGCCAACGGTGAACTGCAATCAAATGTCAGTCGCGTCGGCAACGCCGCGGATAAGGGGCTACGCGGTCACCAGATGGCGCAGTTCCACATCTATAACGAACCGTCGAAGGCCAGCGAGGCGTTCCAGCGCCTTTACGATTCCCGCAGTCTGGGTCATGTCGCGGCGCGTTTGATGAGCAATCCGTTCACGGGTCCGCGCAAGGCGCGGCGCATCGGCAACACGCTTTTCGTGAAAGGGCGTCAGGCGTCGACCGGGTCAGGTTCGACGGGCTGGCATCAGGACCGCCCCTATTTTCCGTTCGATCGGGAATCGATGGTGATGCTCTGGCTCGCGCTCGCACCGGTCAGCCCGGAAATGGGCTCGCTGCGTTTCATCGATCGCGGGCACCGGCTGGGCATGATGGGCCGCTACTCACATATCGAGGATCAGGACATGGTGGAAGCCTATCCGGGAATAGAGGAGCAGTGTGGGGTCAGCCCGCCGCTACACCTGAATGCGGGTGACGCGACCATTCACGATGCACTGACGCCACATTCGGCCGGTCCGAACCTTACCGATAATGTCCGCTGGGGTCTCGCAATGACCTATTTTCCCTCGGATGCGCTTTACACTGGCGCGCCGCACCGTTCCTTCGATGGACTGGGTATCGGCGTCAACGAACCGTTCGATCACCCGAATTTCCCGATCATCGGTGAACCCTGAGATACAATAAGGAATGCAAGGACGCGCTCGCTGCATGGCTGGGGGGGG